>JAYUHJ010000505.1:0-2927 GCA_043767065.1 Hyphomicrobiales bacterium
CGAAGCCCTCGGCGTTCGCCCGCTCACTGAGCGCTTTTTTGATCGCGTGCGGGTCTAGAAGTCGAGGTCGGCGTAGCTTGCCGAGGGCGCCAGCCCCGGCAGCGTCTCGGCCAGCAGCGGACGGAACGACGGGCGCGACTTGATCCGCGCGTACCATCCCTTTGCGGTCTCGTCCTCGTCCCACGGCACGTCACCGAGATAATCTGCGGTCGAAAGATGCGCGGCAGCGGCAAGATCCGCGTAGCCGAGCCGCTCGCCGGCGAGCGCTTTCCTAGTCCGCAACAGCCAGCCGATATAGCGCAGATGATAGCCGGAATTCGCGCGCGCGGCGCGGATCGCAGTCGAATCCGGCGGGCCGCCGCCTTCGGCAAGCGTCATATGCCGCTTGAAGATCTTCTCGCGCACCAGATGGTCGGTAACCTCCGTGAAGAACTTGTCATGAAACCAGGAGACCAGCCGGCGCACCTCGACGCGATCTTCGAAGCCGAGCGGCATCAGCCGGCGCTCGCCGAAGTCGGGTCCCTGGGTCTCGTCGAGGAATTCCGCGATCACCGTGGCGCCCGGGATGACGGCGCTGGCGGTCACCAGCACCGGCGTCGTGCCGGCCGGATTGATGGCGAGAAACTCCGGCCGCCGCCTCCACACCGGCTCGTCGATCGCCTCGAACGGGATGCCGTATTCGCCGAGCACGAGCCGGACGAAGCGCGAATGCGGGCAGAGCGGGAAATGATAGAGCTGCATCGGCGTCCGGCGTTGGGTAAAGGGCGACTCGCTCAAAAAGCGGGCGATCCTAGGGCCGCATGCGCCTCCCGGGCAATTGCCGCGGCGCGCGGGCGGCGCGAAGATGGCGCCGATTCGCCCGCTATTCCCGCCCGGAAATCCCCATGACCGTCGCCAAGTTGATCGAAGCCGCGCTGCTCGGCCTGCTCGAGGGCCTGACCGAGTTCATCCCGGTATCCTCCACCGGGCACTTGTTGCTCGCCGGCTATTTCCTCGGCTTCAAATCGACCGGCAAGGCCTTTGAGGTGCTGATCCAGCTCGGCGCGATCCTGGCCATCGTCGTGCTCTATTTCTCCAAGCTGTGGAGCGTCTTCATCCGGCTGCCGAGCGACCCCGCCGCGCGGCGCTTCGCCATCGGCATCGTGATCGCGTTTCTGCCCGCGGCCGTGCTTGGCGCCACGCTGCACGGCTTCATCAAGGGCGTGCTGTTCGAAACACCAGTGCTGATCTGCGTCATGCTGATCGTCGGCGGTGTGATCCTGTTCGTGGTCGATCGCATGCCGCTCAAGCCGAAATATTCCGACGCGATGCAGCTGCCGCCGCTTTTGGCGCTGAAGATCGGATTTTGCCAGACGCTCGCGCTGCTCCCCGGCGTGTCGCGCTCGGGCTCGACCATCGTCGGCGCGCTGCTTCTCGGCGTCGAGCGGCGGGCGGCGGCGGAATTCTCCTTCTTCCTCGCCATGCCCACCATGCTCGGCGCCTTTGTCTATGATCTCTACAAGAACCGCGCGGCACTATCGCTCGACGACGGACTGCTGATCGTAGTCGGCTTCGTCGCCGCCTTCTGCGCCGCGATCGTCGTTGTGCGCATGCTGCTCGATTTCGTCTCGCAGAACGGATTTGCCGTCTTCGCGCTGTGGCGGATCGTGGTCGGCGGCTTAGGTCTCGTCGGCCTGCTGCTCGTGCGCTGAGCCTCAACTGGCGCGCGTGAACTGGCCGGATTTGCGGAAGCGCCCGAGATAGCTCGGCAGCACCGCGGCGAGCGCGGTCGGCGAAATGTCCATTCCCTTGAGTGTGCGGCCTTCGCGCTCGGCTTCGGCCGAGACCACGTTGTCGCGCTCCAAGAGGATCACTTGATCGCGCGTGAGCAAAGGATTCGGCAGCAGCTCGAGGAAAAATGCTTGCAGTCGCGCCACCGCGAACGGGATCGGCACTAGGAGACGCCGTCGCTCGATCTCCTTGAGCATGAGCTCCATCAATTCCCTGAACGTCTTCACCTCGGGCCCGCCGAGCTCGTAGGTCATGCCGGGCTTGGCCTTGTCTTCGAGCGCCAAATCTTCCAGCGTCGTGACGATCGCCGTGGCGACGTCGCCCACGAATACCGGCTGGAAGCGCGTCGCGCCGCCGCCGATAAGCGGCAGCGCCGGCGCGATCCGCGCCATGGCGGCGAACCGATTGAAGAAGCCGTCTTCGGGACCGAACAGGATCGACGGCCGGAAAATCGTCGCCTGTGGCACTGCGGATTTCACCGCCGCTTCGCCCGCGGCCTTGGTGCGCGCATAGGCCGATTGCGACTTCGCATCGGCGCCGATCGCCGACACATGCACGAGCTTGGCGCTCTGTTTGGCGGCGGCTTCCGCCACGGCGCGTGCGCCCTCCGCCTGCACGCCTTCGAACGTCTGCCGGCCGGTCTGAAACAGAATTCCCGTGAGATTGACCAGCGCATCGGCGTCCTCGGCCGCGCTCGCGACCGACTCGGGGAACCGCACGTTGGCCTGCACCGCGTGGATCTGCCCGACCATGCCGAGCGGCTGCAGGAAATTGGCAAGTTCCGGGCGGCGCACCGCGACGCGGATGCGCCAGCCGCGTTTGGCGAGCGCGCGCACCAAATGCCGGCCCAGAAATCCCGAGCCGCCGTAGATGGTGACCAGCCGATCGATCGCCTGTGCCATCGCCAAAACCTAGCACTGCTCTCTTTGCGTGGCCGAGCGTTACTCGATCGTTTCCCGCCCGTCAAAGCACGCAACCGCGAGGCCCGCTTCGATTGACAAGGCTCGGAGCCAAGTCCTACCTATCGCGCCGAGCCCAGGTGGCGGAATTGGTAGACGCACTAGTTTCAGGTACTAGCGCTGAAAGGCGTGGAGGTTCGAGTCCTCTCCTGGGCACCAGCTAAACGATTTCTTGACCGTGGCGTGCGATGCATCGGG
>JAYUHJ010000506.1:0-6900 GCA_043767065.1 Hyphomicrobiales bacterium
GCGTGGGTCGCGCGGGCAGCGATCCACGAGGCGATCGGCCGCGAAACGCTCGCACAGAAACATTTTCTCAGCGCCGGCGAACATCTCCAGCGCTCCGGCGTCTATTACCACTTCGCCAAATTCGTTTTCGTGCACGATCTGGCACAGATGAAAGCGGCGCATATGAAAGCGGTCGAGTGCCGCCGCCTCGCGCTGCCGCATCTCGTGCCGCCTGGCGAGCGCGTCGAAATTCCCTATCAGGGCAAGCACTTGTATGGGATTCTGCGCCGGCCCCCGGGCGTCGCGCGGCCGCCTGTACTGATCATGGCGTGCGGACTCGATTCCGCGAAAGAAGAAACCGCCGCCTATGAGGAGCCGTTCCTCGCGCGCGGCGTCGCGACGCTGGTGTTCGACGGGCCCGGTCAGGGCGAGGGCGAATACGACTTCCCGATCCGCGGCGACTACGAGGTGGCGGTCAAGGCGGTGGTCGATTTCGTCGAGACGCGGCGCGATCTCGACGCCGCGCGCATCGGTCTATGGGGCGTTAGTCTTGGCGGCTATTACGCGCCGCGCGCGGCGGCGTTCGAGAAGCGCGTCAAGGCCTGCATCGCACTCGCCGGGCCCTATGATTGGGCCGAAGCCTGGGAAGGATTACCGGAACTGACGAAAAACGCCTTCCGCGTGCGCAGCCACTGCAAGACGATGGAAGAGGCGAAGCGGCATGCCGCGACGCTCTCCCTGAAAGGGGTCGCGGAACGAATTTCCTGTCCACTTTTCATCATGGCCGGCAAACTGGATCGCATCATCCCGTGGAAGCACGCCGAGCGCCTCGCCCGCGAGGCGAAGGGTCCGGTCGAATTGCTCGTGATCGAAGACGGCAACCACGTCGCCAACAACCGCACTTATCGATGGCGAACCCAAACCGCCGATTGGATGGCGGAGCAGCTGGAAGCAAAAATCTCGTCATCCTGAGGTGCTCGCCCGGAGGGCGAGCCTCGAAGGATGACAACACTATTTCTTGCGAACCTGCGCTCGCTTGACGGCGCCGCCATCCTTCGAGGGCCGCTTCGTGGCCACCTCAGGATGACGGCGCATCTCGCGACACGCACGCCACACCTTCTCCGGCGTCGCCGGCATGCCGAGCTTGGCGCCCGCGCCGGGGATCGCGTCGGCGATTGCGTTCATGACTGCGGCGAGCGAGGCGGTGGTCCCGGCCTCGCCGACGCCCTTGACGCCCAAGGGATTGGTCCTGGCCGGCACCACGTGCTCTTCGCCGGTCACGCTCGGCACGTCGTCGGCGCGCGGCAAGGCGTAGTCCATGAAGGTGCCGCTCTGCACCTGGCCGGAGTCGGCCTCGTAAACGAAATTCTCCATCAGCGCCTGGCCGACGCCCTGCGCCACGCCGCCTTGCACCTGCGCCTCGACGATGACGTGATCGAGCACGTTGCCGCAGTCGTCGACCGCCGAGTAGGAGACGATCTCCACGACGCCGGTTTCCGGATCGATCTCGATCTCGGCGATGTGGCAGCCGTTGGGATAGGTCGTGGGAATGTCGGCCGTGAGCTTGGTATCTAGGCTTTCCTTGATCTCGCCGCGCGCCGCCAGTTCCTTAGCGCGCTCCGCCACTTCGAACAGCGAAAGCCGCCGGTCGGTGCCCTTCACCTCGAACGAACCATTGCGGTATTCGATGTCGGCTTCCGCCACCTCGAGCAGATGCGCCGCGGTAGCCCGGCCCTTGGCAAGCATGGCCTCGGCGGTTCGCACGATCGCGGTGCCTGCGGTCATGGCCGAGCGCGAGCCGACCGAGGCGTAACCCGCGAGATTGAAGCGGCTGTCGCCCTGCAGCACGCGCACTTGGTCCGCGCCGATTCCGAGCCTCTCCGCGAGCAGGCGCGAGAACACCGTGGCGTGGCCCTGTCCGGTCGATTGCATGCCCAGCGCAACCGTCAACGCCTGCCCGCCGGGGAAGGCGATGGCAGCGCTTTCTTTCGGCTGCGCACCGGAGTGCTCGAGGAAACACGAGATGCCGATGCCGCGCAGCTTGCCGCGCTTGGCCGCTTGTTTCCGCCGCAGCTCGAACTTGGCGAAGCCGGAAAGCTTCAGCGCCTTGTCGAGGATGGTCTCGAATTCGCCGCTGTCGAACGTCGAGCCGACCGCGGTCTTGTAGGGCATGGCCGAAGCCGGAATGAAATTCTTCCGCCGTATGCTCACGCGGTCGAGGCCGGTGACGCGCGCGGCCTCGTCGATCAGCCGCTCCATCATGTAGTTCGCCTCGGGTCGCCCGGCGCCACGATAGGGTCCGATCGGCACCGTGTTGGTGAAGACGCAGACCGCTTCCACGGCGATTTTCGGGATCGCATAGACCGTCGGCAGGCAGCGGGCGAAGCTCGCGGTCGAAATCTGCGCGCCGACGGCCGACAGCAGCGCGCCCACGCTCGCCGTGTGCTTGGCGCGGAGCGCCAGGATGCGGCCCGCTTTGTCGAGCGCAAGCTCGGCTTCGGTGAAGGTATCGCGCGCCTGGTTGTCGCTCTGGAACGCCTCCGAGCGTGTCGACATCCAGTGCACCGGCCGGCCGACGGTGCGCGCCGCCACCAGCAGCGCCGGATACTCCGGATAGGCCGGCGTCTTCATGCCGAAGGCGCCGCCCACGTCCTCGGTGATCAGCCGCAGCTTCTCGCTGCTCCAGCCCATGACTTCGATCATCTGCTGATGCTGGGTGCCCGCGCCTTGGGAGCAGGAGCGCAAGAGATAGCTGTCCGTCGCCTTGTCATAGCTCGCGGTCGCACCGCGCGGCTCGATGCTGGCGATCGCGACGCGCTGGTTGATCACGCCAATGCGCGCCACGTGCGGCGCCGCCGCGATAATTTGCTCGACCTCGCGTGCATTGTCTTCGTCTTCCTTGAAGCCCGGCCAGTCGACGGCGATATTCCCCGGCGCCTCCGGCCACAGCTGCGGCGCGCTAGGCGCCTTCGCCGCGCGCACATCCACGGCCGCGGCAAGCTCCTCGTAATCGACTACGACCCGCTCGGCCGCATCCAGCGCCGCGAGTAGGGTCTCCGCCACCACGAGCGCCACGGCCTGGCCCACATGCATCACCCGCTCGCCCGCGAGCGCCGGCCGAAAGGGAACATGCAGCGGCCTGCCGCCCTTGCCGGGGAGCGGCGGACAGCGCGATACGTTGCCGACGCCGGCCTTCTCCATGTCCGCGGCGGTCAGCACCGCAAGCACGCCCGGCATGCCGCGCGCGGCCTCGATATCGAGCTTACGGATGCGGGCGTGCGCATGCGGCGAGCGCACGAACGCGCCGACACACTGGCCGGGCAGGGCGGCGTCGTCCATGAAACGCCCGCGCCCGCGCAGGAGAGCTTCGTCCTCGATGCGCGGCTGCCATTGCGGATGCGCGGTCATGAAGGCCCGCTGTTCCCTAGATTGCCGAGTTCACGTGGATTGTGCGCTATTATCAGCCGCGGCCGGAGCGACTCTGCAGCGCCCGGATACGGTCGGCAAGCGACAGGCGGGCGCCTCCCGTAGGGGCCGCTGCTGCGCCTGCTGCGGCCAGCATGCGGCTGGAACCCCCGTTCTGTCGAGGGGCGGCCGGAACCTTGTCGAGGAGCTGGTTGATCGAGGAGCCGGGGCCCTCCAGCGTTGCGGTCATGCGCGTCACTTCGGCGGCGATGTCGTTGATGCGCTCGCGCAGGAGTGCGTTCTCGACCCGCTCCGAGGCCCAGGCGGTCTCGGCCTGATGCTTGTAGGCGGCGACTTCCTGCTGCAGGCGATTGCGGTCCTCGCGCAATTGGGCGAGTGCGCCCTCGAGCATGGACTTTTCCGATTTCAGCGTTTCGATCGTCGTGTTGAAGGCGCGGGCGGCGCCTTCCGCGTCGCGACGCGACGCCAGCATCTCGTCGCGATACTTCGCGGCCTCGGCGCGCATGCCGGTGAGCTCGCGCTCGCGCTCGGCCACGATCTCGGTCTGGCGGCGGATTTCGCTTTCCAGGCTTGCGACGTTGCGCGAAAGATTTTCGGCGGTCGCGCGGCCCTCGGTCACCAGCCGCTCGGTCTCGGCAAGCTTCCGGTTGAGGCTATCCACCTTCTCGCGTTCTTCGGCGAGCGTCCGCGCGGTGCGCTCCACGACGCCGCGCTGCTCGGCGAGCCGCTCCTCGGTCGCCGCCACGTCGCGCTCCAAATCGACGACGCGATGCTTGAGCGTGTCGCACTGGGTCTCCAGCGCCACGATCTCGACGCGCTGGCTGTCGGCCTCGATGGATTTCTCGGAAAGCGTGCGGTTGATTTGGCCGAGTTCGTTCAGCTTGCTCGAGAGATGACCCTCGGCCTCATGCAGCTCCCGCGATTTGGCCGAGAGCTCTTCCTCGGTCGCGCGCAGCTTGTCGCGCAGCGCCCGTTCTTGCGCCTCAAGCGAGGTGACGGCCGCCGTCGTCTCCTCGACGTCGGTCTTCAATTGGCGGACGACGTCGGTCTTGCGGCCGATCTCGGCGAGCTGGTCGGTGGTCTTGAGTTTCAATTGTTCCACGCTCGCTTCGAGGCGGCGCGTGGACATGGCGAATTCGGCGCGGAGCTGATCCTTGTCCGCTTGGATCTCAGCCATGGAAACCGGGATCGCGCCCTCTATTCGCCGAGTAGTCAGCCGGACGGCGCGGTGCCAGACAGCCGAAAGCAGCACGAGCGCGATCAGGCTCGCGGCAAGGAAACCTAGGGCAGAAAACATGATCGCTTCGATCATGTCGTGGCCTCAAAGAGGGGCGGAAACTCAACTTTTACCATGACACGCGCACGCCCCGACTTCCAGAGAAACCGATCATTAACCTTATCTGGCGCGGAAATTAGGCGGCGCCCGCCGCTTGCAGACTGCCTGCCGCTTCAGGTTGCGAAAAACCGGCTTCGGCTCAGAACGGGTTCCAGGTCGCCTGCGTCGTGAACTTGATATAGCCGACATTGGCGCCGAGCCGGAGGCCGACGCCCGAGCGGATCGGAACCACGACGATATTGGCCCAGGTCAGCGCCGTCATCCCCATCCCGCCTATGAAATAGGCGGAGCCTGAGATGCCCGCGAACCGGTTGAAGATGTCGTCTACACTGCGCAGGTTATAGACGAGCATCATCGTGCGCGCGCCGTCGCCACCCCAATCGAAGCCGAGCGTCGGCCCCTGCCAATAGACTCTCACGTCGCCCGCATTGCGCGTGTAGAGCGAGCCCTCGCCGTAGCGGAGCCCGGCCACGAAGGCGCCCGAGCCTTCCTCGCCGAGAATGTAGCCGTTCGGTTGCCCCCATTGCCTCGTCGCCCGCTCGACCAGGAGCGCGAGTTCTCGCGACACGCCACCGAAGAAGCGATGTCCGGCCGAGACCACTTCTTGCGACGAATAGGTCGAGCGGGGAGGCGGAGGTGACTGGGCGATCGCCGGTGCGGCGGCCAAACAAAACAAGGCGAGGGCGAGGGTGGTGCGGAAGGGTGTCATTGCGGTCTCCGTGGCCGGCGTGGACCGATCCGCGCGCGCCGGCAGGACCATGATTCGTACGACGATTCCTGCTTACCGACTATGACGGGCCCGAGGCAACCGTCGGGCATTTCGAAGCGTGCTTCCTAAGGTCTAGCCGGGAGCCCCCCAGGCCACGAAACCGTCGATCCGCCAGCCTTTCTCGGGACAGCCATAGACCAGGGGCGTGCCATCTGGCGCGGCCATGGAGCCACCGGCGGCTACCAGTAGCGCGTGGCCCGCCGCCGCATCCCATTCCTGCACCGGCGAAAGCCGCGGATAGACGTCTGCGATGCCCTCCGCCAGCCGGCAGAATTTGATCGCCGAGCCGATCTGAATACGCTGGCTGACCGGCAATTTTGCGAGGAACGCCTCGCTCGCCGGATCGAGGTGGGAGCGGCTGACGGTAGCAACCAGCTGCTCGGGCCGAGGCCGGGCTCGGATCGGAATCGCGTCGGCCTCGATGAAACGGCTCCCAGCCGGAAGCTTCGCGCGCAGCGCCCGCCCTTCGCCGCCGGCATAGAGAACACCATCGGCTGGCGCGTAGACGAGGCCTAGTACAGGCGCTCGTGCGGATACCAGGGCGACATTGACCGTGAAGTCGCTCCCGCCGGCGACGATTTCGCGTGTGCCGTCAAGCGGATCGACGAGAAAAAACGCATCCAGCGCAGCCATTGTTTGACCGCGGGCTATTGCCTCTTCGGCGACGATCGGAATACCGGGAAGAATCCGCTCGATACCTGCGCGCAGGATCGCCTCCGCAGCTTCGTCCGCGTCGGTGACGACGCTTGCGTCGGGCTTCTTGCGTCCGTGCAGCCCCTTGGCCGCAAGCTCGAGGATGCGCGCGCCGGCCTCGCTCATCAGCGAGGCGAGCGCCGGCACGAGCCGGCCGCGATCGGCGAAATCGCCTGTCCGCGCATTCCCCGCAGCCATCACATCATCCGTCCCGAACCGTCTGGCAGGAGCCGGGCCGAGGGTGTATCACGCCGCAACTTCACCCGCGCGCCGATTCGCACTCCTCGACCGATCGGACTCCGATGGCCAATCCCGTCGTTCTGGAAAGCTTGGATCTCGCGGCGCTCCTGTGCTCGCGCGTATGTCACGACGTGATCAGCCCTGTCGGCGCCATCGTCAACGGCCTCGAGGTGCTCGAGGACGAGAAAGACGAGGCCATGCAAACGGTCGCCCTCGACCTCATCCGCAAGAGCGCGCGCCAAGCCTCGGCGCGGCTGCAGTTCGCCCGGCTCGCGTTCGGCGCCGCCGGCTCGGCCGGTGCGCAGCTCGATCTCGGCGATGCCGGGGAGGTGGCACGCGGCTTCATGGAGGACGATCGCACCAAGATCGCCTGGAACCTGCCCCGCGCGCTTCTGCCCAAGAACCGCGTGAAGTTGCTCCTGAATCTCCTCGTCGTCGCGGGCAGCACCATTCCGCG
>JAYUHJ010000507.1:0-6891 GCA_043767065.1 Hyphomicrobiales bacterium
TGCTCACGAGCAAGGGCTTTACCGAGAAGACGCGCGCCACCGGGCGCTTCCTCAAAATCAAGCTGGCGGAATACGAGGCGCTGCAGCGGGAGATCGAGACGCTGAAACGGGAGCAGCTCGGCCAATGATTCCCTACGGCCGCCATTTCATCGAGGAAGACGACGTGCAGGCGGTGGCGGAAGTGGTGCGCCACGGCTGGCTGACCCAGGGCCCGAAGGTCCCCGAGTTCGAAGCGGCGGTCGCGGCGTACGTCGGCGCCCGGTACGCGGTGGCGATATCGAACGCCACCGCCGGGCTGCACCTCGCCTGCCTCGCGGCCGGCGTCGGTCCGGGCGACCGCGTGGTCACCTCGCCCAACAGCTTCGTCGCCAGCGCGAACTGCGCGCAGAGCTCAGGCGCGGTGGCGGAATTCGTCGACATCGAACGCGACACTCTGAACCTGGACCCGGCCGCGCTGCGCGAGCGCTGCCGGCGCGGGCCTGCGCCGAAGGCCGTGATTCCGGTCCATTTCGCCGGGCTCCCGTGCGACATGGTGGCGATCGCCGAGGCCGCCGCCGGCGCGGCCGTCATCGAAGATGCAGCGCACGCGCTCGGCTCGCGCTACCGCTCCGGCAGCCGGGTCGGCAGCTGCGCGCACTCCGACATGGCGGTGTTCTCGTTCCACCCTGTGAAGAGCATCGCCAGCGGCGAAGGCGGCATCATCACCACCAACCGCGAGGATCTCTACCGTCGCCTGCTGCGCCTGCGCAGCCACGGCATCAACAAGCTCGACGACCCCTACCAGCATCCGCAGCACGCGGCGCAGGACGGCGAACCGAACCGCTGGTACTACGAAATGCAGGAACTCGGCTTCAATTGCCGTCTCACCGACATGCAGGCGGCGCTCGGCCTGTCGCAGCTGCGCAAAATTGACCGCTTCCTCGCACGCAGGCAGGAACTCGTTACGCGTTATCGCCAGACGTTTCAGTCGCAGCCCGCGGGCCTGTGGGCGGCGCAGTCGGGCGGCTGGGGCGAAAGCGCCAATCACCTGTTCGTCGTGCGCGCGCCGTTCGACGCGCATCCCGGGGGGCGGACCGCATACATGAAGAAGCTCCTCGATCGCGGCTACGTCACGCAGGTGCACTACATCCCGATCCCGATGCATCCTTACTACGCACGTCTCGGCTGCAGCATGGACGCGCTGCCGGAGGCCGCGCGCTACTACCGCGAGGCGCTCTCCGTGCCGTTGTTCGTGGGCCTGACCGACGAGCAGCAGGACTGCTTCATCACCGACGCCATCGAGTGCCTGAAATGAAGCTCGGCCTGGGCACCGTCCAGCTCGGCCTGCCCTACGGCGTCACCAACCGCCGCGGGCAGCCGCCCGCCGTGGAAGCGCGGCGTGTACTCGAAACGGCGGCCGAATGCGGCATCGATCTCATCGACACCGCGCCCGCCTACGGCGCCGCTGAAAACGTCGTGGGCGAGGCGCTGCGCGCCGGCCTGACCTTCCGCATCGTCACCAAGACCGCCGCGGGCGCGGCTTCGCCCGCCGCGCTGCGCGACACCTTCCATCGCTCGCTGGAGCTCTTGGGCGCCGGCCGCGTGCACGGCCTGCTGCTGCACCACTGCGCCGATGCGCTCGCCCCCGGCGGCGAAGCGCTCATCCAGGAGATGCAGGCGCTGCAGCGCGCCGGGTTGGTGGAGCGCATCGGCGTCTCGGTCTACGACGCGGCCGAGCTGGACGCGGTGATGAAGCTCTTCACGCCGCAGATCGTGCAGCTGCCCCTGAGCATCGCCGACCAGCGGCTCGCGCGCAGCGGCCACTTGGCCAAGCTCGCCGCGCTGGGCATCGAGATCCACGCCCGCAGCGTTTTCCTGCAAGGCCTGCTGGTCGAGCCCGATCCGGACTTTCCGCGCGAGGTCGCGCGCCACCGCGCCACGTTCACTGCACTGCGCGAGGGCCTGCGCGGCGCCGGCAGTACGCCGCTGGAAGGTGCGCTCGCCTATGTCGCGAGCCAGCCCGAAGTGCACGCGGCGATCGTCGGCGTCGCCGGACGGGACGAACTCCTCGAGATCGCCGCCGCGTCGAAACGCCGCGTGACATTCGACTTCTCGCGCTATGCCCTGGAGGATCCGGCCGCGCTCAATCCCGGGCGCTGGAGCCCGAAGGTGGTCGCCGTGCTGCAGGCGCGCACCAGTTCCAGCCGGCTCCCCGGCAAGGTGCTGCGCCCGCTGCAGGGCCGGCCCATGCTCGAGCGCCAGATCGAACGCATCCGCCGCGCGCGGCGGCTGGACCGGCTGGTGGTGGCGACGAGCGACCACGCGGAGGACGATCCGATCGAGGCGCTGTGCACGACGCTGGGTGTGGCCTGCTTCCGTGGCTCGCTGGAGGACGTGCTCGACCGTTTCTACCGCGCGGCGGCACCCCACCACCCGGACCACGTCGTGCGCCTGACGGGCGATTGCCCGCTGTGCGACCCGGAGATCATCGACCGCGTGGTCGCGCACCACCTCGAGGGCGGCTACGACTACAGCTGCAATGTATTGGAGCCGACCTTCCCCGACGGCCTGGACGTCGAGGTCATGACCCTTGCCAGCCTCGAGGCCGCGTGGCGCGAGTCGGCGCTGCCTTCGCAGCGCGAACACGTGACCGCGTTCATCCAGACGCAGCCGGCCAGGTTTCGGCTGGGCGACGTGCGCAGCGACGCCGACCTCTCGGCGCTGCGCTGGACCGTCGACGAGCCGGCGGATTTCGACCTGGTCGAGCGCATTTACGCGGCGCTGCTCCCGACCAAACCGGACTTCGGCACGCGCGACATCCTCGCCCTGCTCGCCGCGCAGCCGGCGCTGCGCACGCTCAACCAGCGCCCTCGCGACGAGGGCTACCTCGCCTCCTTGGAGCGCGACAAGGCCTACCTCGCGCGCACCGGGAGATCCGCATGAGCAGATACGCAAAATCCGAAGCCCTGCTGGAGCGGGCGCTGCGCTCGATCCCGCTCGGCTCGCAGACCTTCAGCAAGAGCTACACGCAGTACCCGCGCGGCGTCTCGCCGTACTTCATCACGCGCGGGGCCGGCAGCCGCGTCTGGGATGCGGACGGCAACGAGTACGTCGATTTCGTCAACGGCCTCGCCTCCATCACGCTCGGCTACTGCGACCCCGACGTCAACGCCGCCGTCGAGCGGCAGCTGCGCGACGGCGTGATCTTCACGCTCGCGCACCCGCTGGAGATGATGGTCGCCGAAAAAATCATCGAGATGGTGCCCTGCGCCGAGCAGGTGCGCTTCGGCAAGAACGGCTCGGATGCGACCTCCGGCGCGATCCGCCTCTCGCGCGCCTATACCGGCCGCGAGCGCGTCGCCACCTGCGGCTACCACGGCTGGCAGGACTGGTACATCGGCTCCACCGCGCGCCACCGCGGCGTGCCCAAGGCGGTGCGGGAACTCACGCACAGCTTCGCCTACAACGACGCCGCGTCGCTCAAAGCGCTGCTGGACAAACATCCGGGCGAATTCGCCGCCGTGATCCTCGAGCCGATGAACGTCGCCGAGCCGAAGCCCGGCTTCCTGGCGGAAGTCCGCGATCTCGCGCATGCGCACGGCGCGCTGCTGGTGTTCGACGAGACCATCACCGGCTTTCGCTTCGCCAACGGCGGCGCGCAGGAGTTGTTCGGCGTCACGCCCGACCTCGCCACCTTCGGCAAGGGGCTCGCCAACGGTTTCCCGGTCTCGGCCATCGCCGGTTCGCGCAAGGTCATGGCGCTCATGGAGGAGATTTTCTTCTCCTTCACCTTCGGCGGCGAAGCCCTGTCGCTCGCCGCGGCGCTCGCAACGCTGGAGAAACTGCAGCGCGAGCCGGTGACCAAGACCCTCGCGCGCCGCGGCGCGACGATCATGGAAGGCTTGGGCAGGCAGATCGAAGCCAACGGCCTGCACAAGGTGCTGTCGGTGTCCGGCCATCCGAGCTGGTCGTTCCTCAACATGGAAGACGCCCCGGGCTGCACGGCCTGGGAGACGCACACGCTGATGCTGCAGGAACTGTTCGCGCGCGGCTTTCTCACGCTGGGCACGCACAACATGAGCTACGCGCACAGCGACGCGGACGTCGCCGGGCTGCTCGCGGCCTATGGCGAAACGCTGCCGCTGGTGGCCGAAGCGGTGCGGGCCAGGGACGCGAAACGGTTCCTGCGCTGCAAACCGCTCGAGCCGCTGTTCAAGGTGCGCTGAGCATGGCGCCGCTGCACATCGCAGGGCGTGCGGTCGGACCGGGCCAACCGGTGTTCATCGCCGCCGAAATCGGCATCAACCACAACGGCGACATGACGCTCGCGCGCCGCATGATCGACGCGGCCGCCGACGCCGGCGCCGACGCGGTGAAATTCCAGAACTACCGCACCGAAGACTTCGTCACCGACCGCAGCCTGACGCATGAGTACGAGAACGGCGGCCGCGTGATGCGCGAGTCGCAGTACGACATGTTCAAGCGCTACGAGTTGCACCGCGAATCGCTGCGCATGCTGAGCGACCATTGCCGCGCCCGCGGCGTGACCTTCTTCAGCACGCCCTCGGGCGAGGAAGGCATCGCCGACCTGCTGGCGGTGCAAGCGCCGCTGCTGAAGAATGGCTCCGACTACCTGACCAACCTGCCGCTCATCCGCGCCATGGCGCGTACCGGCCTGCCCACGGTGCTTTCCACCGGCATGGCCACGGCGGAGGAAATCCGCGACGCGGTCGAAGCGTTCCGCGGCGCCGGCAACGACCGGCTCATCGTCCTGCTTTGCACCTCTACCTACCCCGCGCCGGACGAGGACGTGAACCTGCGCCGGATTCCGGCGCTGGCTGCGAGCTTCGATGCGCTGGTTGGTTTCAGCGACCACAGTTTCGGCATCACCGCCGCGATCGGCTCGGTGGCCATGGGCGCCTGCTTCGTCGAGAAACATTTCACGCTGGACAAGCAGCTGCCGGGGCCGGACCACCGGTTTTCCTCCGACCCGGCGGAATTCGCGCAGCTGGTGCAGGGCGTGCGCGCCATCGAACGCCAGCTGGGGAACGACCGCGTTGGTCCCGCCCCCTCCGAAATCGAGGGCCGGACGAACTACCGCTTGTCCTGCGTCGCCGCCCGCGACCTGCCTGCGGGCCACGTGCTCCGCCAGGACGATGTCGCGTTCCGGCGTCCCGGCACCGGCCTGCCGCCCAAAGCCATTGACCAGGTCCTCGGCCGCGCGCTCGCGGCGGCGGTTTCTGGCGGACAAGTATTGGGCGAGGCGGACTTCGGTGGCTGACGAACGGACACTCGATCCGGTCTGGGAAGCGAAGTACGCCGCCGGCCACGCGGAACGCTATCCCTGGGACAGCGTGGTGAGCTTCGTCCATCGCAACGCGCCGCGCGGTCTGCCGCGCGCCGAAGTAAAGATCGTCGAAGTCGGCTGCGGCACCGCGAGCAACCTGTGGTTCGCCGCGCGCGAAGGCTTCCAGGTCTGGGGCGTGGACGGCAGCGCGAGCGCCATCGCCACCGCGCGCCAGCGCTTCAAGGACGACGGCCTCGCCGGCACGCTGGAGGCGGCGGATTTCACCCGCCTGCCGCACCAGGACGCGCAGTTCCACCTCGCCATCGACCGCGCCGCCATCACCTGCGTCGGCCTGTCGGCCGCGGCGCGCGTGGCCGGCGAAGTGCGGCGCGTGCTCCTCCCCGGCGGCCGTTTCTTCTTCAATCCCTACAGCGACACGCACAGCAGCAGCCGCTCCGGCCAGCCTGGGTCCGACGGCCTGCGGCTCGGCATCACCGAAGGCTCGCTGGTCGGCGCCGGGCAGATCTGCTTCTACGGGCAGGCCGAGGTCGAGGCGCTGTTCGCGAAGGGCTGGCGCGTGCTCAGCATGCAGCACATGGCGTCCGAGGAAATGGTCGGCGCGGCGCATCTCGTGCACGCCGAATGGCGCGTGATCGCGGAGAAACTGCCGTGAGCGAAACGCTGGCCGGCGGCGTGGCGCTGCGGCGCGCGGCGCCGGGCGACGCGCAGACCGTGTTCGGCTGGCGCAACGACCCGTTCATCGTGCAGCTCGGCTCTTCGCGCGCGAACGTCAGCTGGGCGGAGCACCAAGCCTGGTTCGAGGGGAAGCTCGCGGACCGCAATTGCCTGATGCTCATCGTGCAGAGGGACAGACAACCGATCGGGCAGCTGCGCTTCGACAAGCAGGCCGATGGCGGAAGCGTGATCTCGGTGTACCTGTTGGAGGCTCACGTGGGCAAGGGGCTCGGCGTGGACGCCATCCGCCGGGGCTGCCGCCAGGCCGCGCAGGCGCTCGGCACACAGCGCATCCTCGCCTGTGTCCGGGAAGAAAACCTGCCGGGACAGAAAGCCTTCGCCAAAGCCGGCTTCCAGCGCGCCGCCGGCGCACCCTGCCCCGCGGGCCATGTCGCGATGCTGCTCGATGGCGCGCGCGCGCGCGACGATGCGCGCAATATCGACATCTACACCGGCCTCGCCGAACGCTACGGCCATGACGTGCGCGCGCTCGACTGGGCCAGCCGCGAGTCGCAGGAAAAGCGCTTCGACGTGCTCGCCGGCGTCGGCGACCTGAACGGCCGCTCGGTGCTCGACGTCGGCTGCGGCCTCGGTGATTTCGCCGCCTGGTGTGCGAAGCAGGCGCTCGCCGTGGACTACACCGGCATCGACATCACGCCGCGCATGGTCGAACTCGCGCAGGAATGCCTGCCGGCGCAGGCGTTCCGCGCCGCCGACCTGTTCTCCCTGCAGGTTCCGCCCGAAGGCCGCGCCTGGGATTACGTGGTCGCGAGCGGCATATTCGCCAAGCGCCAGGAAAATCCGGAAGGCTACCTGCGCGAGGCCGTCGCGCGCATGTTCGCGCTCTGCACGGCGGCCACCGCGTTCAACGTTCTGAGCACATGGGCGCC
>JAYUHJ010000508.1:0-2920 GCA_043767065.1 Hyphomicrobiales bacterium
CGGGGCGATCAAGCGCGGCGACAAGCTGCACGGCCACGTCGATGGCGTCGGCGAACTTGAACTGAAGGTGATCTGAGCTATTCGGCGGCGATGCGCGCCTGTGCGTCCGGCGCGGGCCATTCGGTCACCGTGCCCTTCTCGTTGTCGAGAAGCATCAGGAGATCGAAATAACGGATCACCGGCGTCGCCCCGGTGCGCTGCTCGACGCCCGTCTGCCATTCGGCGTTGTGCGCCTTCTCGGCGGCTTCACGCGAAGGCCAGATATAGAGCCCGCCGCCCCAGCCGTCGTCGCTCAAGAGATAATGCTTGCGCAGAAGCTCCTTGTTGGCGCGCCAGCGCGGGAGCGTCTGCTTGGCATCCTCGATCACCGCTTCGCGGTCCATGCCCGGCAGGCTGCGGAACAGCACGAGCTCCACGATCATCGCATTCTCCCGCCTGCGCTCACTTCTTGCCGTTCTTGTTGCCGTATTTGGCCTTGTCCTCTTCGATCTTGCTCTTGGAATCCTCGCTGATCCGGTCGGTCCAGGCGAGCACGAGGCCGGAGATCACGAACGTGAAATGGATGCCGACGAGCCAGGCGAGTGTACGGTCGTTCGATATCTTGTCGATATTCATAAAGGCCTTGAGCACCTGGATCGCCGAGATCGCCACGATCGAGGCGAACAATTTCTGCTTGAGCCCGGCGAAATCGATCTGCGTCATCCATTCCGGCCAATCCGGATGGCCTTCGGGGTCGATCTTGGAGACGAAATTCTCGTAGCCGGAAAAGACCACGATCAACACCAGGTTGGCTGTCAACGAAAGATCGATCAGCGCCAGTACGCCGAGGATGACCTCGGCTTCCGTCGCGCTCATCCCCTTGACGACGAATTGGACGAACTCGCGGATGAACGTGATGACGAGGATGAACAGGCTCCCGATCAGGCCCACATAGAATGGGGCCATGAGCCAGCGGCTCTGGAAAATGCCGCGCTCAAGCCAGCGCTCGATCGGGCCACTATCGGGACGGGGCGCCATCGACGAGATGCCAGCACGCGCGCGGGCGCCGCGCAACTCTATCCGTGCGCGGCGACGCCGGTTCCGATCTGGCAGGCGACCCCGGTGCCGCCGTGGCCGCAATAGCCATGCGGGTTCTTGGCGAGATACTGCTGGTGATAATCCTCGGCGAAATAGAATTCCGGCGCAGCCAGGATTTCGGTTGTGATCGGGCCGTAGCGCTTGGCCTTGAGCGCGTCCTCGTAGGTTTTCTTCGAGGCCTCGGCGGCCTTCCGCTGCGCTTCGTCAAAGACATAGATGCCAGAGCGATACTGCGTGCCGACGTCGCCGCCCTGGCGCATGCCTTGCGTCGGGTCGTGGTCCTCCCAGAATGCCTTGAGCAGCGCCTGGTAGGTCACCTGCTTCGGGTCATAGACCACGAGCACCACTTCATTGTGACCCGTGCGACCCGAGCACACTTCTTCATAGGTCGGGTTCGGCGTCGGGCCCCCCGCATAGCCGACGGCGCTGACCCATACGCCGGGGATTTTCCAGAATGCCTTCTCGGCGCCCCAGAAGCAGCCGAGCCCGAAAATCGCCTTCTCAGCGTCGGCGGGATAGGGGCCTTTGAGCGGTCGGCCGGAGATGAAGTGCTTGTCGGCGGTCGGGATCGGGTTCGGCCGCCCCGGCAGTGCCTTGTCGGGCGTCGGGATTTCGTGGCTTTTCCGGAACGTGAACATCGGCTTGGCTCCGCGCAGAGGGGATTTCGTGGAATAAATATAGGCCGGTCACGGTTATTCCACACGTACGCGCTAGATCACGTTCCGGCTAGCAACACCAAGCCCGCTAACGGGCGAACCCCAGGGAGGAAGCATGAAAACCTTGAAGACGATGGTGATCGCGTGCGCGATCGCATTTCTCGCCATAGTGCCCGGCTCGGCGCAGCAGCCGCCGGTCTACGGCGGCTCCATGACGCTTGAGCAGGCAAAGAAGGCGATGGCCGCCGCCGAAGCCGAAGCGATAAAGAATAATTTGGCGATGGTGATCGCCATCGTCGATGGCACCGGGCATCTTCTGATGCTGCACAAGCTGGACAACGCGAGCTACGGTTCGATCCGGGTCGCTACGGGCAAGGCGAGGACGGCGTTTGAGTTTCGCCAGCCGACCAAGAACTTACACGAGCGCCTGAATGCCGGCACCGCGACGCATCTGCTCACGCTCGGCGGCGCAACGTTGATCGAGGGTGGCCTGCCCATCGTGGTCGGCGGTAAGATCGTCGGCGCGATCGGGGTTTCTGGCGGGTCGCCGACGCAGGACGCCCAGGTGGCCAAGGCCGGTGCCGACACGGCTCAATAAGAGCCGTCGACAAGAACGGGCGGCACGGGCGGCGCTGAGCGGCCCACGCTTTTTGTCTCAATCGCGTGAGGAATAGCCGATCGGCCGCGCCGGCACGCGACCCAGGAGCGCGAACAGGATCCCAAGCACGGCCAGCGCAATCCAAAGGGGTGCCAGCAGAAAATTTATCGCGACCGGATCCCACGCCCAGGCAGGGTAGCTGCCCTCGACATGCGCGCGGAAGAGTTCGAGGCTCGGCCGATGCACGACGGACCACGCTTCGCCGACCGTGGTCAGCACAATGCGCGAGGCCGCGACCGAGCGCGTGCCGTCGATCACCAGCGCCACGAAAGCGCCGGCGAGCAGCCAAAGACCGATGAAGCGGAATAAAAAACGGATCATGCGGGGCCTCGCGCGCCCATGACCTATCTCCCGCCGCGCCGCCGCGCAACCATTCCTTCGCGCGCGCCGCTAGCTTGCTTGTCAGGGTGTGGACCTTGAGTATAGTCGCGCGCTCCGCGGAGGGGTGGCCGAGTGGCTTAAGGCGCTCGCTTGGAAAGCGTGTGTACGGGAAACCGTACCGTGGGTTCGAATCCCACCCCCTCCGCCA
>JAYUHJ010000509.1:0-2918 GCA_043767065.1 Hyphomicrobiales bacterium
GTCGCGATCCGTGTGCCGACGCCGAACGTGTCGATGATCGACTTCAAGTTCGTGGCCAAGCGCAAGACCACGACGGAAGAGATCAACGAGGCGATCAAGCGCGCCGCCGAGCAGCAGCTCAAGGGTATCCTCGGCTATACGCTCGCGCCCAACGTCTCGATCGACTTCAACCACGACCCGCACTCGGCCGTGTTCCACATGGACCAGACCAAGGTCATGGACGGCACGTTCTGCCGCGTCATGGCCTGGTATGACAACGAGTGGGGCTTCTCCAACCGCATGGCCGACACCGCGGTCGCCATGGGCCGGCTCGGCTGATCAAGAGCGCATGAAAGCGTTCCGCACCCTCGACGAAGCCAACGTCGCGGGTAAACGCGTGCTGGTGCGCGTCGATCTCAACGTGCCGATGGAGAACGGACGCGTGTCCGACGATACGCGCATCCGCGCGGCCGTCTCGACGATCAAGGAGATCGTGGACAAAGGCGGCAAAGCGATCCTGCTTTCGCATTTCGGACGGCCCAAGGGCCGCGACGAAAGCCAGTCGCTGGCGCAGATCGTGCCCGTGGTCGCAAAAGTTCTCGGCAAGTCGGTCGGCTTCGCCAAGGATTGCATCGGGCTAGATGCCGAGAAGGCCATCGCGGCGATGAAGCCGGGCGACGTGCTGGTGTTGGAGAACACCCGCTTCCACGCCGGCGAGGAAAACAACGCGGCGGACTTCGCCGCGGCGCTGGCTTCGCTCGGCGAGATCTACGTCAACGACGCCTTCTCCGCCGCGCACCGCGCACACGCTTCGACCGAGGGTCTGGCGCGGAAACTTCCGGCCTATGCCGGCCGCTCCATGCAGGCGGAGATCGAAGCGCTGACGAAAGCACTCGAAGCGCCGCAGCGCCCGCTCGCGGCGCTCGTCGGCGGCGCGAAGATTTCCACCAAGATCGAATTGCTCGGCAACCTCGTCCACAAGGTCGATTTTCTCGTGATCGGCGGCGGCATGGCCAACACCTTTCTCGCCGCGCAGGGCAAGAACGTGGGGAAATCAATCTGCGAGAAGGACCTGCTCGGCACCGCGCGAGAGATTCTGGCCAAGGCCAAGTCCGGCAAGTGCCAGATCGTACTGCCGATAGACGTAGTGGTCGCCAAGAAATTCGAGGCATTCGTGCCTTCCCAGGTCGTCTCGGTCGACGACGTAAAGGACGACGACATGATCCTCGATATCGGCCCGCGCGCGATCGAGCAGTTCATCGCCACGCTGGCGCGGGCCAAGACGCTGGTCTGGAACGGACCCATGGGCGGCTTCGAGCTCGAGCCGTTCGATACCGGCACCCTGGAAATGGCCGAGGCGGCGGCGGAACTGACCGCGGCCGGCAAGCTGGTTTCCATCGCCGGTGGCGGCGATACGGTCGCGGCCTTGCACAAGGCGAGCGCGGCCGGCCGGTTCAGCTACGTATCCACAGCCGGGGGCGCTTTTCTCGAATGGATCGAGGGCAAGCCGCTTCCCGGCGTCGAGGCGCTGCGAGTAAGGTAAATGCCATGCCCTCGCCTCGCTCCCGCGTTATCGGGTAATTTCCGCAAACGAACCGAGTCTTTTTAAATTGAGTCTTGGAGGCCATGATGAACGTCGCTGAGCTCCACAAGGTCGCGTCCGCCATGGTCGCGCCCGGCAAGGGCATCCTCGCCGCCGACGAGAGCTCCGGCACCATCAAGAAGCGCTTCGACGCAATCGGCGTGGAATCGACCGCCGACAGCCGGCGCGACTACCGCGAGATGCTGTTCCGCGCGACCGAGGCAATGAAGAAGCACATCTCGGGCGTGATCCTCTATGACGAGACCATCCGCCAGAATGCAAAAGACGGTACGCCGCTCGCCAAGATCATCGCCGCCACCGGCGCGCTGCCGGGCATCAAGGTGGACAAGGGCACCAAGCCGCTTCCGTTTTCGCCGGGCGAGGTGATCACCGAAGGGCTCGACGGCTTGCGCGAGCGGCTGATCGAATATCGCAGTCTCGGCGCCAAGTTCGCGAAATGGCGTGCGGTGATCGACATCGGCCCGAAAATGCCGAGCTATGCCTGCATCCTCACCAACGCCCACGCGCTCGCCCGTTACACCGCGCTGTGCCAGGAAGAAGGCATCGTCCCGATCGTCGAGCCCGAAGTACTGATGGACGGCGATCACGACGCCGACACTTGCTACGCCGTGACCGAGCGGGTTCTGAAGACGACGTTCGAGCAGCTCGATCTTCAAAAGGTGCAGCTCGAAGGCATCGTGCTGAAGCCCAACATGGCGGTGCCCGGCAAAAAGAGCGCGAAACGTGCGTCGGTCGATGAAGTCGCCGAGAAGACGGTCCGCCTGCTCAAGGCCTGCGTGCCCGCGGCGGTGCCCGGCATCGCGTTCCTCTCCGGCGGCCAGTCCGACGAGGAAGCGACCGCGCATCTCGACGCCATGAACCGGATCGGCGGCCTGCCGTGGAAGCTCACCTTTTCCTATGGCCGCGCGCTGCAGGCGGCGCCGCAAAAGGCCTGGGCCGGCAAGGCGGAGAACGCCGGCAAGGCGCAACACGCCTTCGCGCACCGCGCGCGCATGAACGGGCTCGCGAGTCTGGGCCAGTGGAAGGCCGAGCTCGAGAAGAAGGCCGCGTAATTTTTTCTGTTGGTCGCTTCGCGTCCCGGGGCCGCTAGCCCCGCAATCGCCCTTTTCACGTGCAGACGTTCGACCCATGGATCGCCGTTCCGGCCCCAACCAAACGCGCCTCGTGCTGGTGACGCTGCCGGTCGCCGATACGTACAAGATCGCGCCGGCCAGCGCGGGCCAGAGTATGTAGGCGAGAAGCTTTTTCATGGTGTTGCGAATGCCCTGCGTTTGTGCGGGGCTGACGGCCCCGGGACGCGAAGCGACCAACAGGAAAAGTTACGCGGCCTTCTTCT
>JAYUHJ010000510.1:0-2914 GCA_043767065.1 Hyphomicrobiales bacterium
TCGGGCGCTAGGGCCGCGCGGCTAGGGTCGAGCCGCCGCGCGCTCGGCGCGGCGCGTGAGCCATTGGCTCCCGATTACGATCGCGCCCAGCGCCGCCCCGGCAAGATCGTTCCAAACGCCGGGAAATACGAGACTGAGGCCGCCGGCCACGAGGACTGCGCGCTGCCAGTAGTTCGCGGCCGTCAGGAAATAGCCGTGCAGCCCGCCGGCAAATAGCGCGATCCCTACGGAGGCGGTAATGAAGCTCCAGATGATGGTCGGCCAGTCGCCGATCATCAGCAGCGACGGCTGGTACACAAACATAAAGGGAATGATGAATCCGGCCGCGCCGATCTTCATCGCGGCCCAGCCGCTCTTCCACATGTCCGCTTTCGCGATCCCGGCCGCGGCGAACACAGCGAGCGCGACCGGCGGCGTGATCGCCGAGAGGACGGCATAGTAGAAGGCGAACATATGCGCCGCCGGCTCGATCACGCCGAGCTTCATGATCGCGGGGATCAGCAGCGCGACCAGCAAAATGTAGGACGGCGTCGTAGGCAGCCCGGTGCCGAGCACAAGGGCGGCGAGCATGGTCATCACGAGTGCGAGGAAGAGATAGTCCTGCGCGAGCGCGACGACCCATTGGGTGAATACGATGCCGAGGCCCGACAGCGTGACCACGCCGATCATGATTCCGGCCGACGCGCAGGCGAGCGCCACGGCGAGCGAATTCTTGGCGCCTTCCACCATCGCATCGATGATGTTTGGCAGCGTGACAGTGACGCGCGTCGACTTGCGAAGTGCGGCGACCGGGAAGCAGGAGAGCGTGGCGATGAGCGCGGCGAGCGGCGAGCTGTAGCCCGAATACATGACGACGAGCAGGATGACGATCGGGATGAACAAGTGCCCGCGCTCGGCCATGACGAGACGCAAGCGCGGCAGCTCCGCGCGCGGCACGCCGTGGATGCCGCGGCGCTTGGCCTCGAAATGCACGGCCGCGAAGCAGGCGACGTAATAGAGGATCGCCGGAATCACGGCCCAGATGACGATCTGGCTGTAGGGCACGGCCAGGAACTCGGCCATGACGAAGGCGGCCGCGCCCATTATCGGTGGCATGATCTGCCCGCCGGTCGAGGCGGTCGCCTCGACCCCGGCGGCGAAATGCGGCTTAAAGCCCGAGCGTTTCATCAGCGGAATCGAGATCGGGCCGTCGACCATGACGTTGGCGACCGCGCTGCCGGAGATGGTGCCGAACAGGCTGGAGCTGATGACCGAAACCTTGCCCGGCCCGCCGGCCGAGTGTCCGGTCAATGCCATGGCGAAGTCCATGAACAATTGTCCGACGCCGGTCTTTTCCATGAAGCTGCCGAAGACGACGAAAATGATCACGAACGACGCCGATACCGCGAGCGCCTGTCCGAAAATTCCTTCCGTCGTCATGTAAAGCTGATCGATGAGCCGCATCGGTTCGAGCTTGGCGATGAACAGCCCGTACAGCAGGAACAAGAGGGAGGTGACGGGGAGCGCCACGTCGACGCAACGCCGCGTCGCCTCGGATACGGTCACGATCAGGATCGTGCCGAAGATCATGTCTGCCCAAGTCAGATCGTCGATGTAGTAGATGCGGGTGATGACGTATTCGTAGTTGATGAACAGGTAGAGCAGCGACGCGACGCCGGCCGCGAGCCACATGTAGTCGATAAAATTCGGGATTGGCCGCTGGACGCCTACCCTGCTTCCGTAAATCAGGAAGCACAGGACGAGCGCGAACATCAGGTGGGTGCCGCGGAAGATGATCGCTTCCGGCGGCCCGGTGGCGATCACCCACATGTGGTAGAGCACCATCGTGACGGCGACCACCGTCACGGCAATTCGGACGAGGCCGCCGTAACTGAGATTACTCTTGGTCACGGCGTGCGATCCGGGAAGGGCGTGATGCCGGCGACAGAAGCTGCCGCCGGCAAGATTCGCGTCAGTTGGTTACAACGGTGATGCCGGCTTCCTTGTAGTATCGCGCGGCGCCCTTGTGGAACGGTACGCCGATATCCTCGGCCATCATCTTCGGAGTGAGAATGGCGATCGCTTTGTTCACGAGCGCCATCTGCGGAATGTTCTGCGCCATCGTCTTGGTCATCGCATAGACCGTTTCCTCGGGCAGCTTGCACGAGGCGACGATGTGGGTGGCGTAGCCGATCACCTGCACGTCCTTGTCCTGCTTCGGGTAGGTGCCCTTCGGCACGGTGACGAGCGTGTAGCCGGGATTGAGCTTGCGCATCGCGTCGAGCTGGTCGGCGAGGTCGAGAAGCTTGATATCGCGCGCGGAGGCAAGATCCATTACTGCCCCGGACGGGATCGTGGTGCCAAGCGTGAAAGCCACCGCGTGGCCGTCCTGCACCTGGGCGACCGCATCGGTGTAGGACACGAAGCTCGCCTTGAGGTCATTGTAGGTGAGCCCGTTCACCTGCAGGATTTGCTTGGTGATTTCCTCGGCGGTGTTGCCGCGCGGCTGAACGGCGATGCTCTTGCCCTTGAGGTCCTTCAACGAGTTGACGCCGGAGTCGATCCGCACGACCACCTGGAAATATTGCGGATAGAGCGTGGCGATGTTGCATACATTCGCGTGCTTCTTGTTGAACGGCGGATTGCCGGCGATAGCATCGACGGTCGAGATCGAGTTGCCGAAGCCGATGTCGGTTTTGTTCTCCTCGATACCGCGCACATTGGCGATGCCGGCGCCCGGAAGCGCCTGTACGGATAGGCCGGGAACCGCCTTCTCCCAGAGATCCTTGAGCTGGCCGCCGAGCGGCACCCAAACGCCGCCTTGCGGACCGGTCATGAGCTTGAGCTCGGCCGCCGCTACCGGCCCTGCAAGCGCCATGGCAAGCGCGCCGGCCAGGGCATAGGTGCTGAATTGCCGTTTCATTGCGTTTCTCCC
>JAYUHJ010000511.1:0-6864 GCA_043767065.1 Hyphomicrobiales bacterium
GCGAGCCTGGTGGAAATGTCGATCGGCGCCGCCATCGGCGCCGTCACCTTCACCGGCTCGGTGATCGCGTTCCTGAAGCTTTCCGGCCGCATGAGCGGCAAGCCGATCCTGCTGCCGGCGCGCCACGCGGTCAACATCGCGCTCGGCATCGCGCTGCTGGTTTCGGTGGTGATCTTCGTTCGCATCGAGAGCTACCTGTGGTTCTGGATCGTGGCGGCGCTTTCGTTCCTGCTCGGCGTGCTGATCATCGTGCCGATCGGCGGCGCCGACATGCCGGTCGTCATTTCCATGCTGAACTCGTATTCCGGCTGGGCCGCGGCCGGCATCGGCTTCACGCTCGGCAATACCGCGCTCATCATCACCGGCGCGCTGGTGGGCTCCTCGGGCGCGATCCTCTCCTACATCATGTGCAAGGGCATGAACCGCAACTTCTTCGCGGTGATCCTCGGCGGCTTCGGCGGCGAGGTGGCGGGGCCCGCAGGCGGTGCTGAGGCGAGGCCGGTGAAACTCGGCTCGGCCGAGGATGCCGGCTACATCATGAAGAACGCTTCCAAGGTCATCATCGTGCCCGGCTACGGTATGGCGGTGGCCCAAGCCCAACATGCGCTCCGCGAGCTGGCCGACCGGCTCAAGAAGGAAGGCGTCGAGGTCAAGTACGCGATCCACCCGGTCGCCGGCCGCATGCCGGGCCACATGAACGTGCTCCTGGCCGAAGCCAACGTGCCCTATGACGAGGTGTTCGAGCTCGAGGATATCAATTCGGAGTTCGCCCAGGCCGATATCGCCTTCGTCATCGGCGCCA
Organism: Hyphomicrobiales bacterium; assembly: GCA_043767065.1. Taxonomy (GTDB): domain Bacteria; phylum Pseudomonadota; class Alphaproteobacteria; order Rhizobiales; family Xanthobacteraceae; genus JAHFPN01. The sequence goes on from JAYUHJ010000511.1 coordinate 803, forward strand.
ACGACGTGACCAATCCAGCCGCCGAGGAGGACAAGTCCTCGCCGATCTACGGCATGCCCGTGCTGCAGGTCTGGAAGGCCGGCACCGTGATGTTCATCAAGCGATCCTTGGCGTCCGGCTATGCCGGCATCGACAACACGCTGTTCTATCGCGACAACACCATGATGCTGCTCGGCGACGCCAAGAAGATGACCGAGGACATCGTCAAGTCGCTGGCGCATTGAGCGCCGCGAGTAGCTGCGCGTTCCGTGCTAGTGGGGGCGCATGGCATCGCTGAAATCCGCCATCATCATCGCGCTTCTGTCCTACACGGGCCTCTGTGCGTTGCTCTATTTCGGCCAGCGCGCGCTGATGTATTTCCCGGACCGTGCGCGCACGCTCCCCATCGACGCCGGCTTGCCGCAGGCCGTCGAGGAAGTGCTCGCGAGCACCGACGGCGCCAAGGTCATCGTCTGGCACGTGCCGCCGCGCGGCGATAAGCCGGTGGTGCTGTATTTCCACGGCAATGGCGGCTCGCTGTCCTATCGCGCCAACCGTTTCCGCGCGCTCACCGCGGACGGCACCGGCCTGGTGGCGCTGTCCTATCGCGGCTATGGCGGCTCGACCGGCAATCCGAGCGAGGAGGGCATCCTCGCCGATGCGCGCGCGGCCTATGACTTCGCCGCGGCGCGCTATCCGGCCGGGCGCATCGCCGTGTTCGGCGAGTCGCTTGGCACCGCTGTCGCGGTCGCTATCGCCGCCGAGAAGCCGGTCGGCCGTGTCATTCTGGAATCGCCCTTCACGTCGGCCGCCGATGTCGGCGCATCGGCCTATTTCTTCGTGCCGGTGCGGCTCTTCATGAAGGACCAGTTCCGTTCCGACGAGCGCATCGGCAAGGTCAAAGTGCCGGTGCTCGTGCTGCACGGCGAGCGCGATACGATCATCCCCATCCGCTTCGGTGAGCGGCTCTTTGAGATGATCCGCTCCGAAAAGCGCTTCGTGCGCTTCCCCGAAGGCGGCCACGTGAACCTCGACCCGCTCGGGGCGCTGCGCGAAGTGCGCGCATTTCTGGAAGCAAAAAACTGAACCGTCGTTCCGGGTGAGCGCGGCGTTAGCCGCGCGAGGCCCGGAATCCATAACCACAGTCGGTGAATATAGATTCCGGGCTCGCCATGCCTTCGCCCTTCGGGCTACGGCGGGCGCCCCGGAATGACTCAATTGATCTGATACGTCTGCCCGTAGCGGCCGCCGACGCGCTGGAAGCCCGCGACCGCCGGCTGGTAGTTCTGGCTGATGTTGAGCGCGCGCGCGTAGGAGCCGGCGGCCTTCTCCTTGTCGCCGAGCCGCTCCCAGGCGAGGCCGCGATTGACCCAGGCCTCAAGCTGTCGCGGGTTCTTTTCCAACGCCTCGTCGAAGTCCTCGATCGCGCGCTTGTGGTCGTTGATCGCCACATAGCTCATCGCGCGCGCGTAATAGGGCTCGGGCGCGGAGACCGTGAGATTGATGGCGGTGGTGAATTCGTCGATGGCGAACTTGTGCAGGCCCTGCGCCTGATAGATCAGGCCGCGGTTGTGATAGGCCTGCGCGTGATCGGGCTTGAGCTGGATCGCCTTGTTGAAGTCGCCGAGCGCCAGCTGCGCCTGGTTCTGCTGGCGCCGCAGGATTCCGCGGCCGACATAGGCAGCGGCGTAATTCGGATCGATCTGGATCGCGCGCGCGTAATCGGCCAGCGCAAGATCGGAGCGCTTCATCTCTTGGTGGGCGAGCGCGCGGTTGGCGAAAGCCTGCGCGTAATTCGGATCGAGCTGGATCGCCCGGTCGAAGTCGGCGACCGCCTCCTTGTATTGCCCGGCACGGCCGAACACCGAGCCGCGCATGTTGTAGGCCTGCGGGTCGTTCGGGTTTCGCGCGACAACGTCGGAAAGCGAAGCGATGTTGGTCGGTGCGGCGGCGCGCAGATCGTCGTCTTCGGTGCCGATGCCGGCTCCGATGGTCCCGCAGCCGGCGAGCGCCAGCGAAAGCAGGAGGGCGGCGCCGGTGGCGCCGGCGCTATGGCTGCGGGGCGAGGCGTTCGATCGCGGCCGGTTCATGGCTTTCCCATGCCGGGGGCATAAGGCGAAGGTTGGGCTGCGTCGAGGGGGGTCGCAAAAACGAAAACGCGGGCAGCTAGCCTGCCCGCGCCGAAACCAAGCCGACGGAAAGATCAGCGGCGGCCCATGCCTCCGCCGCCGCCCATGCCTCCGCCACCGCCCATGCCTCCGCCACCGCCCATTCCCATGCCGCCGCCGCGGCCGCCACGGCCGCCCTTTGCCAATTTTTCCTTGGCCAGCATGGCCGGGCTCTTCATCGGGATCAGTCCCTCGCGTTGGGCGCGCTTGCGCGCGAGCTTCCGGGCGCGGCGGATGGCTTCGGCCCGCTCGCGGGCGCGCCGCTCGGAAGGCTTCTCGTAGTGGCCACGCAGTTTCATCTCGCGGAAAATGCCCTCGCGCTGCATCTTCTTCTTCAGCGCCTTGAGTGCCTGATCGACATTGTTGTCGCGGACGAGAACCTGCACGTGGTGACCTCTCTGAAAGTCTGCGGAATAGGAGGCCGACGGCGGCCGAGAGGCCTTCGCCGGACGCGCGGTGGGTAGCAGAAACGGGGCGGGAAGTCCACGGTACCGTCATCCTGAGGTGGCCGCCACCGATCTCGGGTTTACCCGAGATCGGCAACTTGGCTGCGCAAGTCGGCTATAGCCGACTTGCGTGGCGGCCCTCGAAGGATGGCGGTACGCTGCGTACATCCGACACGTCATCCTTCGAGGCTCGGCGCGTTCCGCGCCTCGCACCTCAGGATGACGTGCTAAACCGTCCCCCCATGCGCATCACCGGCATCGCCGATATCGTCGTCCCGATCAGCTCCTCCATCAGCAACGCCTTCATCGATTTCTCCACGATGACTGCGAGCGTGGTCGCGGTCTTCACCGACAAGCAGCGCGGCGGGCGGCCCGTGGTCGGCTTCGGCTTCAATTCGAACGGCCGCTATGCCCAGCAGGCGTTGCTGCGCGAACGTTTCATCCCGCGCCTTACGGCGGCCAAGCCCGAGGACCTGCAGGACGCCGACGGCCTGCTCGATCCGGCCAAGTGCTGGGCCGCGATGATGCAGAACGAAAAGCCCGGCGGCCACGGCGAGCGCTCGGTCGCGGTCGGCGTCCTCGACATGGCGATCTGGGACGCGGTCGCCAAAGCCGAGGACGTGCCGCTCTGGAAGTTGCTCGCCGACCGCTACAACGGCGGCCAGGCCGACGACAGCGCCTGGGTCTACGCTGCCGGCGGTTATTACTATCCGGGCGAGGACGTAGCTTCCCTCACCGACGAGATGCGCCGCTATCTCGACCTCGGCTATACGACCTTGAAGATGAAGATCGGCGGCGCGGATCTCGCGGCCGACTTGAAGCGCATCGAGGCGGTGCTCGCGTTGCTCGGCGGCAACGGCCAGAATCTCTGCGTCGATGCCAATGGCCGCTTCGACCGCAACACCGCGCGCAAATACGCCCACGCCATCGCGCCGTTTAACCTGCGCTGGTACGAGGAACCGGTCGATCCGCTCGACTACCGCATGCTCGCAGAGATCGCCATGGACTATGCGGGTCCGCTCGCGACCGGCGAAAACCTGTTCTCCATGCCGGACGCACGCAACCTCGTCCGCCACGGGGGTCTGCGCTCGGATCGCGACATCCTGCAGTTCGATCCGGCGCTCTCCTACGGCCTGGTCGAATATCTGCGCACGCTCGAAATGTTGCGCGCGCACGGCTGGTCGTCGCGGCGCTGCGTGCCGCACGGTGGGCACCAGTTCGCGCTCAATATCGCGGTCGGACTCGGCCTCGGCGGCAACGAATCGTACCCCGAGGTGTTCGCGCCGTTCGGCGGCTTCGCCGACAAGACGCCGATCAAAGATAGCCGCGTGCAAATGCCCGACGCACCCGGCATCGGCTTCGAGAAGAAGAAAGAGCTCTACGCGGTGATGAAGAAGTTGTTGAAGCAGGCGCCCCGCGCATGACCTCGTCATGGCCAGGCATGACGATGTGGGGCGTGAACTCATGAACACGCCCCTGGACGGCTTGCCAGAGTCCGCTTGGCAACCGAAAGCGGCCATCAAACGCGCGGGTAGCAATTCCGGGACGTGCCGTTACACGATATTCAGGCTCGCCTGTTTACATTTGCCACAAGACACAATGCAGAGATTTTGATATCATTTTCATCCCGCCTCGATCGCTAAATCACACCGTTGCACGCTTCGATGGATTCTCTGCTGAGTCTTGCCGCCGATCCTGTTGCCTGGGCAGCGCTATTGACCCTGATCGCAATGGAGATCGTGCTCGGCATCGACAATCTGATCTTCATCGCCATCCTGACCAACCGTATGCCCGAGGATCAGCGCGAGTCGGGACGCCGGATCGGCATCGGTCTCGCGCTAGCCTTTCGGCTGGGCCTGCTGGGTTCAATTGTATTCATTGTGACCTTGACCAAGCCAATCTTCTCGATATACGGCCACGGCTTCTCTTGGCGCGACCTGATCTTGATCGCGGGCGGCCTGTTTCTGGTGTGGAAGGCGACAAAAGAGATCCATCACCGGGTTGACCCCGATCAGGCCCGGACCTGTTCGACCGCAAGGATGTCAGCCTCGGCTTTGCGGCTGCGATAGGTCAGATCGTGGTTCTCGACCTGGTGTTCTCCATCGACAGCATCATCACCGCCGTCGGTATGACCGAGCACGTATCCATAATGGTCATCGCGATCATCGTCGCCGTGCTTGTCATGCTGGTGGCGGCAACGCCGCTCGCCAACTTTATTAACGCCAATCAGACCATCGTGATGTTGGCTCTAGGCTTCCTGCTGATGATTGGCACGGTACTGATTGCTGAAGGCTTCGGGGCCAAGATGCCGAAGGGATACGTCTACGCGGCGATGGCATTCTCGGCGCTGGTCGAAGGCCTCAACATGCTGGAACGTCACGCGCGGAAGAAAGGTCGCAGCAGCTAGGTCAGATGCGACGCTTACGCCTAGTCGTTGGCTGCCGCTGGCAGCCCAATGGCGTGGGCGGCGCGCAGGCTCTTGCGGCATTCCTGCGGCGTGCGTTCCACCGGCGCTCCCGTCTTGTGGCTCACGACAGTTGGCGCTATGGGCTTGTCCATGCTGGATCACTTAAAGGCGAACAACCGCGCCTGGGCGGAACGGATGGTTTCCGCCGACGTCGGCTTCTTCAAGCGGCTCGAACGCCAGCAGGCGCCGGAGTACCTGTGGATCGGCTGCTCCGATAGCCGGGTGCCTGCCAACGAGATTGTGGGCCTCGACCCCGGCGAGCTCTTCGTGCACCGAAACGTCGCCAACCTCGCTCCGCCGCAGGACGCCAACTACCTCTCCGTGCTGCAGTTCGCGGTCGATGTGCTGAAGGTGAAGCACATCATGGTGGTGGGGCATTACGGGTGTGGCGGAGTGGCCGCGGCAGTGGACGGCAAGCGCCGCGGTCTCGTGGATCACTGGCTGCATCCGATCCGCGAGATCTACCACGAGCACCGCGGCGAGCTTGACGCGATCGCCGATGGGCGCGCCCGCCTTGACCGTCTGTGCGAACTCAACGTCATCCGCCAAGTGAGGAACGTCGCCTCGGACGTCTTCGTGCAGGAGTCCTGGGCGCGCGGTCAGGATCTCAGCGTCCACGGCTGGGTCTATTCCCTCGCCAACGGCTTGGTGAAGGACCTCGACGTGACGGTCAGCCGGCTAGAGGAGATGGAGCGGCGGGGCTAACCCCGGCGGGTCCATGCTCTAGTCGGGCATCACCCTGGTCACGTGCCCCATCTTGCGGCCCGGCCGCGCCTCGCCCTTGCCGTAGAGGTGCACGCGCCAGCCGGTGCCGGATGCGATCCGGGCCGGATCGTGCACGTCGTCGCCGATGAGATTGATCATCTCGGCGCGGCCGAGCCGCTTGGGCTGCAGGAGCGGCCAGCCGGCGACCGCGCGGATATGCTGCTCGAACTGGCTGATGCTGGCGCCGTCGAGCGTCCAGTGGCCGGAATTGTGCACCCGCGGCGCGATCTCGTTCAC
>JAYUHJ010000512.1:0-16187 GCA_043767065.1 Hyphomicrobiales bacterium
GCGCGCATAGAGGTGACTTTCTATGGGGAAGTATATCATCATGAAATGGAAAAACAGCGGAGAATCAACAGCTTGTGACTAGCTATGATGAGCTATGAAAAACGCGTTTCGAGATTCCTAAACCGAAGGTCGCAGGTTCGACTCCTGCCGGGACCGCCAGCGTTTTCGGGATTTCGGAACTTCCCAAGAGGGTCGCGGTTACCGCAGGGTTGCAGGTTCAGCAGCTCTTGGTCCGATCATCGGGCTGATCCTCGGACCAGCCGCGATTTTCTTCTTGCGTTCGAGATCGCCTTGTTCGAGCGTCCGGACCAACTCAACGCACAGGATTCGATCTTGCTGTAGAGCACTATGCAGTCGGCGATCGTACACCTGAGCGCGTGCCGACAATTGTGACGTCCGCCGCCTAGAAAGATCCGTCGCGTAACTGCACGGACGGATTTGCCGCGATCCAACTCGGCAGACGCTCGCAGGCATAGCGGTAGCCGATGTCGACCAGCTTATTGATGGCCTTCCAATCGAGCAGATCGAACGACTGGATCGGTGGCTTCAGGTGTAGGTCCGTGCCTTCCTGGAGTTCCTCGACGCCGCTAAAGGTGCCAAGCGTGGTGGTCTGAATAAGCAGGCGGCTCAAGGTTGGAAGGTTCGCATGCTCGCCTCGCCCGGTCAGGCGTGACCGCAGGTATTCGAACGTCGTGGGAAAATTCTCGACCGGGACCGAATATTCGCGTGCGACGGTTGCGTTGACTGCGATCATGTTACCCCCGACGAAGCGCTTCATTACGCTGACCGGCAGATTGTCCATCACGCCCCCATCGACGTGCAGCTCCCCCTGCTTGATCACGGGCGGCAAGATTCCTGGCAAGGCGGCGCTTGCCTGTACGACGCGCCAGAGCGGCCCGGCGTGATGCACCTCCATCCGACCGCGCGATAGATTGGTCGAAACGCAGAAATAGGGCAGCCATAGGTCGACGATATCGACGTCGCCCATGTAGCGTCGGAGCGTCTCAGCCAGCTTCTCTCCGCGTAACAGCGCGAATAGGGGAAAAGTGTAGTCGTCGAGCGGGTGATCGTCGACGAATGCGCGCTTGCAGGACTGCAAGATGTGTTCGTCGTCCCAGTCCAGGGCTACGAGCGCACCGATGATCGCGCCGATGCTGGTCCCGCCGACCGCGTCGATCGGTACCCGCGCCTCGCGTATCGCCCGAATGATGCCAATCTGCGCGAAGCCGCGGGCGCCGCCACCGCCGAGCACCAGCGTAACTGCGCGGCCCGACAGCAGCCGAGCCAGACGGCTGAAGTCACGGGGGCCTTCCCAGGACACGTTAGAGTGGCGCTGAACCTTCCGGACGGCGAGCCATGCGGCCGTTCCTGATGGCGCAACGCGATGGCTATCGCGAAGCAGGATCAGCTCCTTCTCGGCGAGGACGGCTCGACTCGTCGGGCTGAATAGGGCCTGCTCGATCGGCGTAATCTCCGGTGTGGCCGCACTGTCCGCCACCAGCAGCACTCGATCGGCCTGGCTGACGCACTTGTGCGTCCAGTCGGTGATGTCGCCGTCCGCCTGATAGATGACGAAGCGCCGCAAGTTCTCAGCTTCATCGAGCAGCGACTGCATGCGAAAGCCGTCAGACCCAATCTGCCTGCTGTTGCCGTTCAGACGCCTACCGATCGTCGCCGATTCGAGATACAGCGTGCTTCCGTAGCGCATGAGCGCGAGCTCAAGGCGCCGGCCGAACTCTCCTACCGAGATGCTCGAATGTAGCGGAACGATCGCGATGTTTGTCACGCGTGGTACAAAGCGCGTCGGCCCAGAACTCAACCGACCAACGGCAAAGCGCGCGATGTTTAGTGCTGCGTCCGGATGCTTATGCATGAGCGCCTCGTAGTCCCGCTGCGTCAACCGGGCAACGGCGCTGTCGCGGATCGCGATCACGTCCGCTGCGCGTGGCTTGCCGCTCAGGAGCGCGAGCTCGCCGACCAAATCGCCGCCAGACAGGTGGCCGACCGCATGCGTATCGCCGTGCTCGTCGCGCACCCGGACTTCGAAGCGACCGGTCAGCACGAAATGCATACAATCGCCGTTGTCACCCTGCCGATACAGGAGCTCACCACTGGCGATCTCCTCGCGTTGCAGCCGCATGGCGATGTTCTGTAACTGCGCCGGCTGCAATTCACCGAAGTAGCGCGGTAGCCAGGGGAGTACGTAGGGCAGTAACTCTTCGTCCATGGCAGCGCTTTCAACCCCGCTCGGGCACGATGCGATCAAGCGGCCTGCTTGTCGACCTCGTAATAGACGACGCCGGCGCCGAGCGCCGCGCCCATGTTACCCGCAGGCGTCGCGTTGAAGCGTTCGCCTGCCAGTAGGCGCGTCGCTTCGGAGATTACGATCTGCCCAGCGCGCGCTTCGTCCACCAATTGCAGTAGCACCTTCACGGCGGTTCCCCACACGTCGTAAGACAGCTTCTCCGTGGTGACGACGCCGCCGATCACGCTTCCGGTATGCACCGCGATACGCACTTCGAGCGCGAACTTGCCGTGGGCGCGCCGGGACTCGTTGAGATCGGCGAGAAACTGGCGGATCTCTAGCGCCGCACTAATTCCACCCGCCGCATCGCCGTCGCCACCCTTGGGAATACCGGCCAGGGTCAGATAGACGTCGCCCATCGTCTTGAGCTTCTCGAAACCGTACCTACCTGCGATGGCGTCGAAGGCCTTGAAGCAGTGCATCAAGTGCGTGATCGCCTCGGTTGAGTCCCCAGCCTCCAACGCCTTTGAGAAGCCGCAGAAATCGACGGCCAGCAGCGTCACCGGATCGAAGACAGCGAGCTCGACGTGCTTGGACTTCTTAAAATCCGCCGCGATCTCGGTGGGCACCAGGTTCAACAGAAGCGCGTCGGACCGCTGCTTCTCGATTTCGAGGATCGCCCTTTGCTCACGGAACTCGGTACGCGAACGCGCCAGCAGCGCGTTGCTGTTGTAGACGGAGTAGGCGAAAAACATGAAATAGATGAACAGGAATACCGCGACGGCGATGTCGAGCGCGAACACACCCTTCGGATCGAAGTTCACGCCGCCGAAAAGCGTCGCGACGGCCAAGCCGACTACCAGTGCGCCGGCGGAGTACAACAACTGACGGAATCCACTCACGGCGAGCGCGTTCACGAGCACGACCGTCACCAAGGCAAACGAGGGCAGTGGAGCGAACGCGATCAGATGCACGACGATTCCAACCAGAAACGAATCGAAGAGGAAGGCCCGCAACTCGATCTTCAGTCGATCCTGTGAGTATCGCCAGACGAGATAACGCGCAACGTGAGGGTAGAGCAGCAGAACGCCGATCAGGAAGAGCCGGAAGGTCGTGACCTGGCCGAATTGCAGCGAATACAGGCCAATGACCAAGGCGACAAAATACGATCCAACGATCCGCAGGGGGTAGAAGAGCGCAAAGCGGTCGAGACGAATAACCATTGTGCACTGCGCCCGGAGTCGGAATGGCTTGGAGCACTCGAAGTGTTTGACATGACGCAGAGGCTGTCAATTGCGGCGTCGGCACCTTAGCCAATGCCACCGCACGTCCCGGAATTTCCCGTCCCCTTGCTTCCACACCGCGCCGCGCCAGTGGGTCACCCGGCCGGTTCTGGGGCATCCTTGCAGTCGCGCGAGGTCGAGTGCGCCATTGCTGCGCCTGTTTTAGAGGCGGCGCGGATCGCGTAGCTCAGAGGATAGCGCAGTGACTTCCTAAACCGAAGGTCGCAGGTTCGACTCCTGCCGGGACCGCCAGCGCATTCTAAGTTTCGGAAGCTCAGAAAGCAGCGACCGCCATGGGCGGCGGCGGCACTTCCACGCGCTTCTTGTGATCGGCGTCCGGGTGCCAGCCCAGCACGGCGAGCATGAAGAAGAAGCCGATCACGTAAGCCAGAGCGACGTGCCAGCCGTGCCGCAGCCAAAGTCCCACGGACTTGGCCTCCGGGTACATGTTGGCGAGTGCGACGCCGGCCGAAGAGCCGAACCAGATCATGGAACCGCCGAAGCCGACCGCATAGGCGAGATAGCCCCAGTCATAGCCGCCCTGCTTCAGCGCAAGTGCCGTGAGCGGGATGTTGTCGAACACCGCCGACACGAAGCCAAGCCCGAGCGCGGTCTGCCAGGCGGCGGCCGGAAGCTTCTCGACCGGCATCATCGAGGCGCAGGTGACGAGTGCGAGCAGGAAAATCGTGCCCTTGAAGGTCTCCGGCATCACTTCCCAGTCGGGCCGGCGCACCGGCGTGGCGGCGAGAATGACGACCCAGACTGCGAGCCCGATCACGGGCAGCATATCGAGCAAGGCCGGAAATCTCAGATTTGCGATCACATTGGCGAGGATCGCAGCGATCAGGATGAGCGCCACGATGACGACGCGCACCCACTCGATGTGAAGGCCGCTCGGCGGATTCTTTCGGATCGGATGGTAGCGGTGCTGCTGCAGGGCCGCCGGGATGCCGAAAATCACCAGCGCCGGTATCGCAGCGATGTAGGCGTCGATCACCTTGAGCGGGCTGACGCCGTCGATCCACATCATCGTCGTGGTGGTGTCGCCGACGACGCTGCCCGAGCCGCCGGCGTTCGACGCCGCCACGATGGCGGCAAGATAGCCGATATGAACCTTCCCCCCGAACACGTGGCGCGCCATGGTGCCGCCGATCAGCGCGGCGGCGATATTATCGAGGAAGCTCGAAAGTACGGCCACGATCACAAGCAACGCGAAGCCGCCCTTCCAGTCGTCGGGCAGGAAGGCCGGCATCTCGTCGGGGATGCGGCTCTTCTCGAAATGGCGCGACAGCAGCGCAAAGCCCATGAGCAGCAGAAACAGATTGGCGAGAATTACCCATTCGCTCTGCATATGCAGCGCGAGGCCGGCGAGGCCGGTGCCGAACTTGAAGCCGGTGAAGGCGAGCTTGTAGAGCGTGATCGCAGCGAGCCCCGAGAGCGCAACCGCGAGCGTGTGGTGATGGAAGAGTGCGACGCCGAGCAGCGTCAGGGCGAACAATATGAAATCGACCGGAATACCCAGAAAATAGAGCGGTTCAACCGTCACTGTGCCGGCCGCGGCGGCGGCGGCCGGTGAAGCAAGCAGGCTGAGAGCAAGCACTACGAAGGGAGTTGCGAGAAAAGGGCGGAGCCGCACTCCGCTCCGCCGGACGGACATGGCGCAATCAGAATTTCGCGGCACCACAATCCCTCCCCCGCCTTCGCTGCGACGACCTTAATTGCCGGCTTGCCTGCCCGCAACCAGCGCCGGCTTATTGCTTTGCGCGCCCCAAAAAAAGAAACGACCCGCCGCCCGTTGCCGGTGCGGCGGGTCTTCGTTGTCAAACGCGATCAGTAAGCGACGTTGCGCTTGGCGATCTCGTTCTTGAGGTCCTCGAAGACGGCCTTCGGGTCGTAGCCGGCTTTCTTCACGTTCTCGGCCCACTCGGCGTGCAGCGGTTCGGCTGCCTTGCGCCAGGCGGCGAGCTGCGCCGGAGTGATCGGATAGACCTCGTGCCCGGCTTGGGCCTTGATCTTGTCCTTGCCGCCGGCCTCCATGTCCGCCCACGGCGCGCCGATCTTGTACGACCAGTCGCTCGAGCAGTGGTCGTCCATGACCTTCTTCTGCGCCGGCGAGAGGCCCTCATAGGCGGCCTTGTTCAGGATCCAGGTCTGCTCGGTGACATACATGGCGGTGTCGATGTGGAACTTCGTCACCTTGTCGATGCCAAACAGCACGATCGATCCCCAGGGGAACATAATGCCTTCCGCGACGCCCTTTTCGAGCACGTCGCGCGCCTCGGGTGCCGAAGCCTGCACGTTGGTGCCGCCCATCAAGACGATCCAACGGGCGATGGTGGCGTTCGCCGGCCGCAGCTTCATGCCCTTGATGTCCTCCGGCACCACGACCTTCTTCTTCGTGGTGTGGATGGTCGCCGGGTCATGCACGAAGGTCAGGCAGTACTTTACGTCCGCCATCTCCTTGCCGGCATATTTGCGATACCAGGCGTCGATCGCCGCGCTGCCTTCCTTGGCATTGGCGACGAGGAACGGAAGTTCCGCAGCGCCCATGATCGGGAAGCGGCCGGGCTCGTAACCCGGGTTGGCGTGCGAGACCTGGACGATGCCGTCGCGGCCCATGTTGTAGTGGTCGAAAGCCTTGCCCAGCTGTTGTGCCGGGAAAATCTTGATGTCGATCGTGCCGTTCGAGGCCTTCTTGATCGACTCGGCCCAGGCGAGCGCGCCCACATGCATCGGATGGCTCGGCGGAACCCAATGCGAGAACCGCCACTCGACCGGTTTGTCTTGCGCGAAGGCCGGCATGGCAAGCGAAGCGGCCAGCGCCGTCGCCAGAATGAACGTCGAACGTCTCACGATATGTCCTCCCTACTTTTTGGCGTTGCGGTCCGGCTTCACCCGGCCCGTGTTAAGTCCCATTTTCCAGCATGACTTTGAGGTTGGAAAGCCCTCCGGTGAAAATCTGCTTGAAGATGGCCGCCAGCTCGGCCTCCGGAGGGCCCTTGGATTCGAACTCGCAGGACCAATTTACCGTCGTTTCATTGCCTTTACCCACCACCTGCATGGTGGCCTGATGGCGCCCGATAGGCAGGCCGCTCTCGAAGATTGTGTAGGTGATGGTGCGCTCGGCGTCGTCGCGCGAAATCAGCCGCTCGCGCACGTGGCCGCCGGCGCGGCGCACGAGATAGCGCACCTTGCCGCCCTCCTCGGACCGGCTTTCGGCGAGACCCGCGTTCCAGCGCGGCAGCCCGTGGAAGTCGCCGACCAGTTCCCAAACCTTGGCCGGGTCGGCGGCGATATCGATCGATTGCGATGCGGTACCCATTGCGCGTTTCCCTATTCCGCAGCCGGCGGCAGCTTGCGTTTCTCCCAGGCCTGCGCCGCGCGGGAATGATCCTGGTCGGCGCCGAGCGCGTCGCGCGCTTCCGCCCATAGATCGCGGGTGAGCCGGCCGACCGGCGCATCGAGCCCGATTTGCTCGGCAAGATCAGCCGCGATCTTCACGTCCTTGGCCAAGAGGCCCACGGTGAAGCCGGTGCCGAAACGGCCGCTGATGATTTCCTGCTTGATCAGGTTCTCGGAGGCGAAGCTGCGGCCGGTCGAGGCGTTGAGTACGTCGATCATGATCGAGGGATCGAGGCCGAATTTCTGGCCGACGCGCATGGCTTCCGCGGCGGCGGCGAACTGCGTCGCGGCAATGAAATTGTTCAGGCACTTCATCGCGTGGCCGCAGCCGAGGCTGCCGACCTCGAAGAGCTTCTTGCCCATGCGCTCCAGCACCGGCTTGGCGGCCGCGACCGCGTCGGCGTCGCCGCCGATCATGATGGCAAGCGAGCCATCCTTGGCGCGCACCACGCCGCCGGATACGGGGGCGTCCACGAGCTTGATTCCGTGTGTGGCCAAATCCTTGCCGAGCTCGCGGGTGCCCACAGGATCCGACGAGCTCATGTCGATGACGATGCTGCCGGGCTTGAGGTTCGCGGCGAGCGCGCCCTTGTCCATGTCGAGCAGCGCCTGGCGCACCTCGCGGCCGGTCGGCAGCATAGTGACGACGACCTGGGATGCGCGGCCGAGATCGGCGAGGCTCGTCACCGCGCGGGCCTGATGCTCGTCGGCGAAGCGGCGCGCGCGCTCGGGCGCGAGGTCGAAGACGGTAACGCCATAGCCGCCGCGCACGAGGTTGCCGGCCATCGGCCAGCCCATATTACCGATGCCGACGAAGCCGATGTTCTTCAATTCACTCATGGCTCAGCCTTTCACCAGACCCATCTCACGCAGCATTTCGTCGGCGGAGCGGAAGCCTTCGGAGCCGCGCGGCACGCCGCAATAGACCATGGAGTGCAGCAACACCTCGGCGATTTCTTCTTTGGTCAGACCGTTCTTGATCCCGGCCTTGACGTGCATCTTGGTTTCGCGCGGGCGGCCTTGCGCCACCATGATCGCGAGCGTCACGGCACTTCTGATTTTGGGCGATAGGCCGGGCCGGCCCCACATGTCGCCAAAACAAGCGCGCGTGACCCAGTCGTGCAGCACCCACATGAAATCGCCGGACGGATCGATCTCCGCCTCGGCGAATTGCGGGCCAAGCATGGTGCGGCGGATCTGCAGGCCGCGCGCGAAGCTCGGATTCTTCGAGGCCGCTTGCGAGCGCGTCGGCTTGCCGCGCGGCGGCTTCCTGCTCTTGGATTTTTTCGCCATGGCCCTCCCCGCCTTTGTTCCCGTCGATCCTCGCCGCCTCAGCTGCGTCCCGCAACCGCGCACGCCGGACTCGCGGCGTCGCGGCGGAAGTACGGGATCACTTCTTTCGCAAAAATCTCGATGCTCTTCTTGGTCAACTCGTGCGGCAGCGTGCCGAAATGCACCTGCGGCAGGAGATAGCCGAAGCCGATCTCCTTCTGGTAGCGCTCGATCTGCTCGCGCAGCGTCGCGGCGCTTCCGCACAGGAACATGCCCTGCTCGATCACGCTGTCGATGGTGTGCTTGGCGCCGCTCAAGCCGCGCTTGGCGCCGAGGATGCCCTTGAGCGACTGCAGCGAGATATAGCCGGGCGGCAGCAGCATCTCCGGCGGCATGCGCAGCAGTTTGTTCAAGAAGAATTCGACGTGCGGCTTGGCCTCGCGTCGCGCGATCTCGTCGGTCTCGGCCGCATAGGCCGGGATCGACCAGCCGACCTGCTCGGAGGTGGCCTGATAGCCGTATTTGGCCGCCGTATCGCGATACATCTGCATGTAGCGCGCGAGCGCCGCGACCGGGCTGAAGGTTTGCAGGTACGTGTATTTGCGGTCCGGGTGCGCGGCCCATTCGATGGTTTCGCGGCTGCCCTGCGACGGAATCCAGACCGGCGGGTGCGGCTGCTGATAGGGCCGCGGCCAGCAATTCACATATTCGAAGTGATAGTACTTGCCCTCGAAGGCGAAGGGGCCGGGCCGGGTCCAGGCCTGCACGATCAGGTCATGCGCCTCCTGGAAGCGCTCGTGGGATTCCGCCGGGTTCACGCCTGACGAGTAATACTCGGCGCCGATGCCGCGCACGAAGCCGGCGACGAGGCGGCCAGCGGTGATGTTGTCGAGCATGGCGAATTCTTCGGCCACCACCAGCGGATTGTTCAAGAGCGGCAGTGCGCGGCCGAGCACGGCGATCTTGCCCGTAGTGCGCCGCGCGAGCGCGCCAGCCATGACACCCGGGATCGGCATCAGGCCATAGGCGTTCTGGTGGTGCTCGTTCACGCACACGCCGTCGAAGCCCATGGCGTCGGCAAATTCGAGTTCGTCGAGATAGCGGTTGTAGAGTTGGTGGCCGATCTTCGGATCGTAATAGGTGTTGGGCAGCGTCACCCAGGCGGAGTTATGCTTCTTGTCGTAATCGGGATCGAGCGCCGAATAGGGCATGAGATGGAAGGCAAAGAATTTCATCTACCGGCCTCCAGCGCGAACGCAACGATCTTGCCGACCCACTCGTCCACGAGCTCGACCTGCGGCACGTGCCCGCAATTCTTGAAAACCTCGAGCTTGGAGCCCGGAATCAGCTTCTGGTAGGCCGGGCCGTAACCGGGCGGGATCACCTTGTCGTCGTCGCCCCAGAGCAGAAGCGTCGGCACGTCGATCCGGTGCAGCCACTTATAGAGGTGCGGATTATAGAGCCGCGGCTGCCAGCCGAGCTTGGCCGAGATCAGCCGGTTCTTCGCCTCGGTCATTTGTACTTCGTCCGTGACCGGCTGCGCCAAAATCTGATCGGCGAACTTCTGGTCGTGGAAGAGATTGCGCGCGCTTTCCTCGCGCGACCACAGGAAGAAGTCGCCTTTGCTAAGACCCTTCACATGGATGCCGGCGGCGGCCGAAAGCACCAGCGATTGAAGCTTCTCGGTCGAGCGCACCGCGATCTCGGCGGCGAGCCAGCCGCCGAGCGACGAGCCGACCAGCGCGATGCGATCGAGCTTCAGCGCCTCGATCACGTCCAGGTAGAAATATGCAAGGTCGCTGACATTATCGAGCCATTCCGGCGTGTCCGAAGCGCCGTAGCCGGGATGCTCCGGTACGATCACGTCGAAGCTCTGCGAAAGCTGCTCCATGAACGGCGCCCACGCGCTCAAACCGCGCGCGCCGTGGAGATAGAGCAGCGGCGTTCCCTTGCCGCCGCGCATCATGCGGATCTTGCAGCCGTCGAAAGTTTCGAAGCTTTCGCGATGCGCCATCGTTACTTCCTGTCCATCAGACGCCTGCGAAATCCATCGTCGCGCCGGAGGAGCCCGGCTTCGAGGGAGCGCCTCGTCCGAGGCTCAAGGCCGCGGTGAGCACTTCCGGCAGCGCCTTTTCATTATTGGGCGCCATCACGTGCGCGCCGGAAACGCCGGGGATGGCCGAAAGCTGCTGGATCAATTCAACCGCGATCTTGCGGCCTTCTGATTCCGGCTCAGCCGCGCTCTCCATGCGCTTCACGATCTCATCGGAAATGATGGTGCCGAACAGATGCTCGCGCATCCAGCTCGCCGACTTCGCGGTGCGCAGCGGCGCGATGCCGATCAGGAAATAGAGCTTGCCGCCGAGCCCCTCTTCCTCGAGGCGGCGCATGTAGCGGCGCACGATCGCCGGGTCCATGCAGAATTGGGTCTGCGCGAATTGCGCGCCGGCCTCGATCTTCTGCCGCAGCGAAGTCGGCTTCCAGTCGGGCTTGGGGTCGATCGGCGCGTCGGCGGCACCGATGAAGAACTGCGCCTTGCCGGAGACCTTGCGGCCGGACGGCAGCTCGCCGCGGTCGCGGATGCCGACCGCGGTTTCCATTACCTGACGCGATTCGAGATCGAACACCGGCTTGGCATCGGGCTGATCGCCGGCCTTGGGATCGTCGCCGCGCAGCACCAGCATATTACGCACGCCGAGCGCGGCCGCGCCTAGGAGATCGCTCTGCAACGCAATGCGATTGCGGTCGCGGCAGGTGAATTGCACGATCGGCTCGATCCCGTTCTCGACAAGGATCGACGCTGCCGCGAGCGAACTCATGTGGGAGCGAGCGCCGGCGCCATCGGTGACGTTCACGGCATGGGCCAGCCCTTTGAGCGGCAAGGCCTTGGCCAACAGATCATCGCGGCTCGCCGAAACCGGCGGCGTGATTTCGGCGGTGACGACGAAGCCGCCCGCGCGCAGGCGATCCTCAAGATGCCCGGGGGCGGCGCTTGGTCCGTTCGGCTGGGTCATTGGCTACTCACAAAAACGACAAGGATGCGATAGCAGAACGGCGCAGAGAAAAGAATTGGCAGCAACAGTTGCGGCTCCTGCCGCTCGCTCCCGCTGCCCAACCCTGCTACCTAGGCGGCCCATGCGGCTTTCCCCCATGCCGGTTTTCGGTCTGCTAGCGGCACTTTCGCTTGCCGCATGCGGCACCGCGTTCGAGATCGAAAAATCCCCGCCGTTCTACGAGAACCTCGCCCGCCCCGGCACGCAGGTGAATGTTCCAGCCGCGGCTTCCATGCTCTCCGATTACCGCCGCGCCAAGGGCCTGCCGGCGCTCGCGCCCGACGAGAAGCTCGTCGCCCTCGCGGGCGACCAAGCGCGGCGCATGGCCGCGATCGACAAGCTCACGCACGATCCGGGCGGACGCGGCTTCGTGCAGCGGCTCAAGGCCTCGAACTACGACGCCGTACGGGCCGCCGAGAACATCGGAGCCGGCTACCATACGCTGGCAGAAGCCTTCTCCGGCTGGCGCGACTCGCCCTCCCACGACAAGAACATGCTGCTGCCCGGCGCCACGCGCTTTGGCATCGCCACCGCCTACGCGCCCAATTCCAAATACAAGGTGTTCTGGGCGCTGATACTGGCGGAGCCGGACCGGCCGCGCTAGCGTTTCGCCCCGCACGAGGCGCCGATGCTCCCTGAAATCCGCGATTACGAGCGTCTGCGCGCCGCGTTCCGCTGGCAAATCCCGGCCCGCTACAATATCGGCGTCGACGCTTGCGATAAGTGGGCGGCACGCGAACCGGACAGGACCGCGCTCATCGTGCGGCGGCCGGAGGGCGGCTTCGAGACCGTCACCTATGGGCGTCTGCGTGAGCAATCCAACCGGCTGGCGAACGCATTGCGTGCGCTCGGGATCGCGCGCGGCGATCGGGTCGCGATTATCCTGCCGCAGACCACGGAAACGGCGATCGCGCATCTGGCCATCTATAAGCTCGGCGGCATCGCGCTGCCGCTGGCTTCGCTGTTCGGCGTCGAGGCGCTCTCCTACCGGCTCGGCAACGCGGGTGCGCGCGCGGCGATCACTAACGCGGCAGGCATCGCGAAGCTCTCACAAATCCGAAATGACATCCCCGAGCTGAAGCACGTGCTCTCGATCGACGGCGCCAGCGATGGCGCACTCGATTTCGCCGAGACGCTCTCGAAGGCGTCGGACAGCTTCACGCCGGTCGACACTTCCGCTGACGAGCCCGCGCTCATGGTCTATACGTCAGGCACGACCGGCCCGCCCAAGGGCGCACTGCACGGGCACCGCGTGCTGCTCGGGCACTATCCCGGCGTGCAGTTTCCGCACGAGTTTTTCCCGAAACCCGGCGACCGGATGTGGACGCCGGCGGACTGGGCCTGGGCCGGCGGGCTCCTGAACATTCTGCTCCCCGGCCTCGCCTTCGGTGTGCCGGTGGTGGCGAAGAAAACCGAGAAGTTCGACCCCGAAGAAGCTTTCGCACTGATGGCGGAGGCCGAAGTGCGGAACACCTTCATCCCGCCGACGGCGCTCCGGATGCTGCGCGCCGCGGGCAAGTCAAAGCATAAGCTCTCCCTGCGCACAGTAGGCTCGGGTGGCGAGGCGCTCGGCGTCCAGGCTTACGAATGGGGCCGCGAGGCGTTCGGTCTCACCATCAACGAATTCTACGGCCAGACCGAATGCAACCTCGTGCTCTCGGCCTGCGGCGCGATCGGCATCACGAAGCCCGGCTATATCGGCAAGCCGGTGCCCGGCCATGAGGTGGCGGTGATCCGCGCCGACGGCTCGGTGTGCAAGCCAGGCGAGATCGGCCAGATCGCGGTGAAGCGGCCGGATCCGGTGATGTTCCTCGAATACTGGAAGCGGCCGGACGCTACGCGCGACAAGTTCATCGGCGACTGGATGACGACGGGCGACCAGGGCGAAGCCGACGACGAAGGCTATGTGCGCTTCGTCGGCCGCGACGACGACGTGATCACGTCGGCGGGCTACCGGATCGGCCCAGGCGAGATCGAAGACTGCCTGATCAAGCACCCGGCAGTGGCGCTGGCGGCGGCGGTGGGCAAGCCCGATCCGGTGCGGACCGAGATCGTGAAAGCGTTCGTGACGTTGAAGCCCGGTTATACGCCGTCCGAAGCGCTGGCCGCCGAGATTCAAGCGTTTGTGCGCACGCGGCTCTCGGCGCACGAATATCCGCGCGAGGTAGCCTTCGTCGATCAGATGCCGATGACAACGACGGGGAAAGTAATCCGGCGGGCGCTGCGCGAGCAAGCTTGATCAGCCGCGCAGTTTGTCGCGCAATGACTTGATGGGCTTGAGCGCGGCGCGGCGGAATTTCACCGCGGCGAGCGCCAGCGTGGCCGAAGACGCGTCGGCGAGCGGCACGATCCAGTCGGCGACCTCGATGCGGCCGCGCCACAGGTGATCGATCATCGGGTGGCCGGCGACGGCGCAGGAATCGACGAGCGCGATCGAGCGGTCGCGGCCGAGCGTCTCGGTCAATTCGAGCGCCAGCAGTACGCCCGGCGAGAAGCGCGCATAGTTTTCGTCATAGGCGGTTTTCCAGAACCAGGCGCGGTTGCCGGAGAACAGCAGAATCGTGGCGGCGATCGGCTTGCCGTCGAGCTTCATAAAATCGATCCGCGCCTTGCCCTCGCGCGCCAGGCCGATAACGGCCTCGGCGAGGAAATGCCCGGCGCCGGATACACTGGCCGCAGCTCCGATCCGACCCTTCCAGCCGGCGGCTTCGAGCTTGAGATAAGCCTCGACCGCAACCTCGATCCCTTTACCCGTCACCGTCTCGTGCGCGAGCGCGCCATTCTCGGAAAGACGCGCACGCTGACGGCGCAGTTCCTTGAGCCGCTTCTGCGATACGTCCTTGAGCGGGTCGGCCTCAGCAGGAATGAGCGCCGCGCGACGGTGCGGATCGAGCGTGTGCGGCCGCTTCATGCGGCTATAGAGTCGGTCGGCCAGCACGCGCACGAAAGGTCCCTCCCGATCCATCAGCCGGAATAGTGTTACGCGCGGATTGCCCGAAAGGCGCGGCAGTTCGTTCAGGAAAGCGTCCACCGCCGCATCGGCCATTTCGCGGTCCACTAGCGGAACCGAAAGCGGCGCATAGGGCAGCTCCCAGGCGACGAAAGTCGGCACCGGCCGGCCATAAGCGAGGCCCTCGACGCGGCCGGCGAGCGCGCCGATCAGCCGGCCCTCGGCGCCGACAAGCAGAACGCCGGCGCCCTCGGCCAGCGAAAGGTTCCGCGCGGCGAGGAGATATTCGGGCTCGTAGAAAATATTGGGCTGCAGCGCGCGCGTCGAGAGATCGTGGATTCGCCCGCGATCGGCGGCGTCGAGGCGCGTCAGCGGCTTCCACTCGATGGAGAGCCCATCGCGACGGCGCGCGACGGCTGCGGCTTTGCGCACGGGCAACACGCTCGCCTGCCGACGATATGTGCGCGCCGCGATCGGCCGCAGGAAAGCGGCGATCGGACTGACTGCCGGAACCCCGGCCTTACCGGCGCCAGACGAAGACATGGAGGCCGAGCCTTCGCTTGGTGACGACAAAGAGCAGGATCGATTCGAGAACGAGCGCACTCGCGGTGGCGATGGCGGCGCCGAGCGACCCGAAGCGCTTAACCAGGAACAGGCAGAGCACGAGGTTGAAGGTGAAGGCCACGGCATAGACGACGGCGCAGATGCGCTGCTCGCCCACCATATTGAGCAGCCGCTCGACCGGGCCGACCGAGGCGCGCGCGAGCAGGCCAACGGCGAGCACGAACATCAGAGGATAGCCCTGTTCGAAACCCTCGCCGAACAGCAAAAGCACCGGCTTGCCGATCGTGAGTAACACCAGCGTGCCGAGGAGCGAGGGCCAGAACGTCCACTGAATCGCATTGGCAAGAAAGCTCTCGAGCTTCGCGCGCTCGCCGGCCACGTGATACTCGCTGAACCGGTGCGCAGTCGCGGCCGAGACGGAGAAATAGACGAAGGCGACAAGGGAGAGCGTCTTGGTGGCCGCGTAATAGACCGCGACCTCGCTCGGACCGGCGAAAGCCTCGAGCACCAGGATGTCGGTATAGGTGAGCAGGAAATAGAAACCGCCGACCATGACGATCGGCAGCGAAGTCTTCAGCCACACACGCTGCTCGTAGGCGCGCGGACCGGGCGCGGTCTCCCGCTTGAGCCGGCGGTTGAGCAGAAGGAGTTGCGCCAGCGACGTCACCCAGACCGCGACGGTGGCGGCGATCACAGCGGCCACGGCCGTGGCCGGCGCGCCGAAGAAATGCGCGACCACCATAACGAGCAAGATCAGGATCGGCCGCGCGAGATAGGCCGGGACGAGCGCGAGATCGATCCAGTTGAACGAGCGCGCGATGCCGTCCTGGGTGTCGGTCACCGCATAGATCGGCAAGCACAGGCAGGCGAGGACGAACGGAACGAAGTAGTAGGATTCGAGCTGCCCACGGAACAGGAGCACAAGCACGATGCCGATGGTGGCCGCGATGGTGCCGAGGCCGAAGGCGAGCCAGCGGCTGCCGAACAGGAACCCGCGCAGGCGATCGAGCTCGCCACGGCCGAGATATTCGGGAATGAAGCGCTGGGCCGCGGAGGGAAGACCAAGCGAGACCAATGCGCCGAGCAGAAGCACCCAGGTCCAGACATAAACGTAGACGCCGAATTCGAAGCGGCCCATCCAACGCGCGAGCACGACCTGGGTCAGGAACACGACGGCGGCTGAAGCCACCCGGATCAGGAAGGCGGTGCCGGCGACGCGACGCGCGATCGAATGGTCGCTGCCGTCGGTAAAGAGTGCAACGGCGCGCGAATAGACCCTACGCGCGCTGGTGCGCACGTCGCGGGGTTCCGCTTCACCCGGAAGGACGACCGACACGGTGACTGCCTCTGCGCCTGTTATTTGATTTGCGCTTGATTGCATTTATCAAGGCCGCGTTAAGAAACTCTTGGGCAATGCG
>JAYUHJ010000513.1:0-6861 GCA_043767065.1 Hyphomicrobiales bacterium
CGAGCCGTTATTGATGATGCGGCCGCCGCGCGGCGTCTGGTCCTTCATGATCTTGAAGGCCTCCTGCGTGCACAGGAACACGCCGGTGAGGTTCACCGCTACGACCTCCATCCATTTCTCGTAGGTCACGTCTTCCAGCGGAACCGGCGGCGCGCCCATGCCGGCGTTGTTGAACAGCACGTCGAGCCGGCCAAAGGTTTCCTTTGTTTTCGCGAACAGCGCCTTCACTTGGTCGGGCTTTCCGACGTCGCAGGCGAAGGCGATTGCCTTGCCGTCCGCCGCCTCGATCTCCTTCTTCACCGCCTCAAGCGGCTCCTTGCGCCGGCCCGCGAGCACGACCGAGTAACCCGCTTTGGCGAGCGCCTTGGCCGATGATTTTCCGATGCCGGTGCCCGCGCCGGTGACGAGGGCGACTTTGGAAGCTGCGGCCATGAACTCCTCCCTGTGACTTATTCTTGTTATTTCTGATTAGCATAAGGCGGCCGCGGGATCGCCATGTGCGCGGCGCGCAGCGCCGCCGACCAGCGCTCGCGCAAATCGTGGAAATAGGGCTCGCCCGGCTCGATCCGGTAGTTCAGCTCGCACTTGAGTGCGTCGCGGCGGAGAATCATCAAATCGATCGGCAGGCCGACCGCGAGATTCGAGCGCATGGTCGAGTCCATCGAGACCAGTCCGATTTTCAGCGCGTCGTAGAGATCGGTGTCGTATTTCACCGCGCGGTCGAGAATGGGCTTGCCGTATTTGTGCTCGCCGATCTGCAGATACGGCGTGTCGGTGGTGCACTCGATGAAGTTCCCGGCCGCATAAATCAGGAACAGGCGCAGCCGCCGCCCGGCGATCTGGCCGCCGAACAGGAATGAAACCTCGAAGGGCAGGTTCGATTCCTCGAGCTGGCCGGACACGGCCTTGTGCACCTGGCGGATGGCGCGGCCGACGCGCTGGGCGCCCTGGAACATGGAGGGCGCGTCGGCGAGCCGCTCGATCTCGCCGGTCTCCGGGTTCTCGATTCCCTCGCTCAGCATGCTGATCACGGTCTGCGAGACCGAGAGATTGCCCGAAGACGCCAGTGCCATCACGCGCTTGCCCGGCTCCTCGAACACGTGGAGCTTGCGGAAGGTCGAGATGTTGTCGACGCCGGCGTTGGTGCGGGTGTCCCCCATCATCACCAGCCCGTCGCGGACGAGAATCCCGCAGCAATAGGTCATTGCGAATCCCCAGCGCGCAGGAGTCTTACCGCCGCGGCGCCCGCGCGGGCAAGGCGCTGCTCAATTCTGATTTTGACGCCGCGCCTGATCGACATTGACCGTGACTGCAAGCGTTTCGCCTCCGCCGCCGTAGCGCGCTCCCCGAATCGGCGCGGCACCCAGATAGTCGAGACCGACCGCAACGCGCACGTGGGCGTCGGTGGCGGAGATGCCGTTGGCGGGATCGAACGTGACCCAGCCGAGATCGCCGACATAGGCCTCGGCCCAGGCGTGGCCGGCCTCCTGCTCCACCGTTCCGTCGACACGTAGGAAATAGCCACCGATATAGCGCGCCGGAACGCCAAGGTGGCGCGCGCTAGCGATGAAGATGTGCGCGTAGTCCTGGCAGACGCCGCGTTTCAGAGCGAAGGCTTCGGCGGCCGAAGTGCCGGTATTGGTCGGATCCGGGTCGAAGGTGAACTCGCCAAAGATGCGCGCCTGCAGCGCATGCAGTGTGTAGAGCGCTTCGCCGGCCGCGGCTTCCCGCGTGCGTTCGGCAAATTCCACGATCGCGGCATCGGGTTTGGTCAGCGGCGTTTCGCGTAGGAACAAGGACGGCGGGAAGGGCTCGAGCGTCCCGCGCACGACGCCGTGGGTGTCCTGGGTCTCGATCTCGCCTTCGACGCGCACGGTGAGCTCCGACACCGGCCCGTCGACGACGAAGTGGTGCGCGAGATTGCCGAAGGCGTCCTCCAGCGGCTCAAGCTTGCAATCGGCACTCAGCTCGATGCGCCAGCGCGCCACGTATTGGCCGTCGTGGTTGCGCGGAGTGAGGCGCACGAGCTGGACCGCCGACTTGGCCGGGGTGCCGTAGCGGTAGACGCTCTCGTGGGCGACGCGGATGCGCATGGTCAGACCAGATACTGCTCGGCGACGGCGGCGCTGAGGCGGTTGTTGTCGGCGACGAAATTATTGATGAACTCGTGCAGGCCGGATTGGAAAATCTGCTCCATCTTGGCGTTCGAGAGCTTGGTCAGCGTCGCTCGCGCGATGCGCTGCGAGTTGCCCTGGCGGCCGTAGAAGGCGGCCAGATCGTCGAGGTAGCGGCTGATGTTTTCGTAGCAGCTGGCGAGTGAGTGCGGCATTTGCCGGTTCAGGATCAGGAGATCGGCGACGAGCCAGGGCTTGACGCTTTCGCGATAGACCCAGTGATAGCTGGTCAGCGCCGAGACCGAGCGCAGAATCGAGGCCCATTGGAAATAATCGAGCGGGCCGCCGACGCGCTCCTTTTCCGGCAGTAGCACGTGATATTTCACGTCGAGGATGCGCGCGGTGGCGTCGGCGCGCTCGACATAGACGCCGAGCCGCGAGAACCAGTAGGCGTCGTTCCGCAGCATCGTCCGGTAGGCGGAGCCGTCGAAGCGGAGCGAGGCCTCCTTCACGAAGCCGAGGAAGCGCGAAAATTCCTCGCGGCTCATGCCGCGCGCATCGAAGCTATTGAGGTCGTGCCAGGCACCGTTGATGGCGTCCCACATTTCCACAGTGAGTGCGGTGCGCACCGAGCGCGCGTTGGTGCGGGCGATTTCAAGGCAATTGCGGATCGAAGACGGATTGTCGGGCGAAAAGGCGAGAAATTCGGTGACGGTCTTCTCGTTCGCCTCGCCGTGAGCGGCGGCGAAGGCATCGACGCAGCCTGCGGTGGCCACCGCCGAGTCCCACTCATTGGTCGAGCCGCCATAGGCGGCCGGCAGCGAGGCCAGCCGGCTCGCCACATCGAGGATGCGCGCGAGGCACTCGGCGCGTTCCACGTAGCGCGAGAGCCAGTAGAGATTATCGGCGGTGCGCGAAAGCATCTAGCGATCCAACACCCAGGTATCTTTCGTCCCGCCGCCCTGGCTCGAATTCACCACGAGCGAGCCGTTCTTGAGTGCGACGCGCGTGAGGCCGCCGGGCACGATGCGCACCTTGTCGCGGCCGGTGAGCACGAACGGGCGCAAGTCTACATGCCGGGGCGCGATGCCTTGCTCGACGAAAGTCGGGCAGGTGGAAAGTGCCAGCGTCGGCTGGGCGATGAAATTGCTCGGGTCGTGCTTGAGCTTGGCGCGGAACAGCTCGAGCGTATTCTTGTCGGCGGCGGGGCCGATCAGCATGCCGTAGCCGCCGGAGCCGTGAACCTCCTTGACGACCAGTTCCTCCAGCCGGTCGAGTACGTATTTCACGTGATCGGGTTCGCGGCAGCGCCAGGTCGGCACGTTCTTCAGCAGCGGTTCCTCGCCGAGATAGAACTTCACGATCTCGGGCATGTAGGAATAGACCGCCTTGTCGTCGGCGATGCCGGTGCCGACGGCATTGGCGAGCGTGACGTTGCCGCCCTGGTAGGCCGACATCAGCCCGGGCACGCCGAGCTCGGAGTCCGGGCGGAACACCAGCGGGTCGAGGAAGTCGTCGTCGATGCGGCGATAGATCACGTCGACGCGCTTGGGGCCCTCCGTGGTGCGCATCCACACGACGCCGTTCTTCACGAATAGATCGCGGCCCTCCACCAGCTCGACGCCGAGCTTGTCGGCGAGGAACGAATGCTCGAAATAGGCGGAATTGTGGATGCCCGGCGTGAGCAGCACGACCGTAGGCTCGCCGGGCGCGGTCAGCGGTGCGACCGATTTCAGGGTGGCGAGCAATTCGTCCGGATAATTATCGACCGGCGCCACCGGATGATCGATGAACAGCTCCGGGAACAGCCGGAGCATGATCTCGCGGTTCTCCAGCATGTAGGACACGCCCGAGGGCGTGCGCGCGTTGTCCTCCAGCACATAGAAGTCGTTTTCGTCGACGCGAACGACGTCGACACCGGCGATCATCACATAGATATCGTGCGGCACCCGCTTGCCGTTCATCTCAGGCCGGAACACCTGATTGCGAAAGATGAGTTCCTCAGGAACGATGCCGGCGCGGAGAATCTCGCGCTTGCCATAGATGTCGCCGATGAAGGCGTTGATGGCCTTCACGCGCTGCTCGAGGCCGCGCGTGAGGCGGTCCCATTCGCGCCGCGTGAGGATGCGGGGGATTATGTCGAACGGGATCAGCCGCTCCTGCGCGGCGGCGTCGCCATAGACCGCGAAGGTGATGCCGATGCGGCGGAAGATGAACTCGGCCTCGCGGCGGCGATAGTCGAGCACATCCTTGGGCACGGTGCCGAGCCAGTTCGCCAGCTGCGAATAGGCCGGCCGCACGGCGCCTTCCGCGGTGCGCATCTCGTCGTACGCGGTCATCGGAAGCCAACTCCACTCGCGGGCTTAAGTCCGGTACAAGGTTCACTACAAGGAGCATGCCAGCCCGGCGAAGCTGGCGCAAAAAACAGGCGGCTAATGCCCGGCACGAAAGCTGCTTAGAAACGAGGCAGTGCGTGGTGCCGGCGGGCGGGTTGCGGGAAGGGGCGATGGGCGAAAGCGGGGTCGTAACTGCGGGACTGCTCGTCATCGGCGACGAGATCCTGTCCGGCCGGACCAAGGACAAGAACATCGGCTATATCGCCGAGTATCTCACCGCGATCGGCATCGACCTGAAAGAAGTGCGAGTGGTGGCCGACGACGAGGCCGCCATCGTCGAAGCGGTGAACGCCATGCGCGCCCGCTACACCTATCTCTTCACTACCGGCGGCATCGGCCCGACCCACGACGACATCACGGCCGATTGCGTGGCCAAGGCGTTCGGGGTTCCGCTCGAGCACGATCCGCGCGCGGTCGCGATCCTGCGCGAGCGCTTCAGCGCGCGCGGGGTGGAGCTCAACGAGGCGCGGCTGCGCATGGCGCGCGTTCCCAAGGGCGGTGAGATCATCGAGAACAAGGTTTCCGGTGCGCCGGCGTTTCGCATCGGCAATGTGATCGTCATGGCAGGCGTGCCGGCGATCATGCAGGCGATGCTCGACGCAGCGGCGCCGACGCTCCAGACCGGCGTGAAGATGCTTTCGGAGTCGGTGCGCGCGGACCTGCGCGAGGGCGACATCGGCGGGCCGCTCGGCGAAATCGCCAAGGCGCACCCGGAAACCAGCATCGGCAGCTACCCGTTCTTCGACGACAAGCTCGGTCCCAATACCAACGTTGTGATCCGCGCGCGCGATCCGGCCAAACTCGCGGCGGCCAAGGGCGCCGTGGAGGCGATGCTGGCGAAGGTGCGGGGCGAGATGAAGGCGACAAACTAGAGCTTCGACAATTCCGGCCAGATCGGGGATAGTTCCGCCCAAGCAAAGGGAGGAAAGCATGAAACTCGGATACGCACTCGTAACTGCGGCAGTTCTGGCGCTGGCGTCCGCGCCGGCACAGGCCGCCAGCAAGCAGCAGATGGAAATCAACAAGAAAAACGTGATCGCGTTCTACGACGCCGCCCTCAATAAGAAAGACTTCGAGGCGGCGAAGAAATATTTCGGCGCCGGATACAAGCAACACAATCCGAACGCGGCCGACGGGCCGGAGGGGTTGAAAGCCTTCATCGCTTTTATCAAGGACAAGTTCCCGAACAACAAGAGCGAGTTCAAGCGCGTGTTCGCCGACGGCGATTACGTAATCGTGCATGTTCACGCGGTGCGCGAGCCGGGCACGCGCGGCTTCGCGATCATCGACATTTTCCGGCTCGACGGGAAGGGCAAGATCGTCGAGCACTGGGACGTGGTGCAACCGGTCCCGGAAAAGGCCGCCAACGAAAACGGAATGTTCTGAGCGGAATGTCCGAACAATGAGCGGCAGAATTCTCCTGCGGCCGAGCCGGCGCGATCTTTTGCGCGCCGGCGCGGCGGCGAGCGTGGGGCTCGGTCTCAGCCCGGCGTTCGCACAGGAACTTACGCCGACGCCCGAATGCAACGCGGGTCAAGTCGAAACCGCGCGACAGACCGAAGGGCCGTTCTTCAAGCTGCGTTCGCCGAACCGCAGCCTGCTGCGCGAACCGGGCATGGCGGGCACGCTCGTGGATCTCTCGGGCTTCGTGCTCACGCGCTCGTGCCGGCCATTGCCGCGGACGATCATCGATCTGTGGCAGGCGGATGAGAAGGGCGTCTACGACAATGCCGGTTTTCGCCTGCGCGGGCACCAGTTCACCGATGCGGAGGGGCGCTATCTGTTCCGCACCATCGTGCCCGCCGCTTATCAGTCCCGCACCGCCCATTTCCACGTGAAGGTGGCCGCGCGCGAACGGCCGGTGCTGACGACCCAGCTCTATTTCCCCGACGAGCCGAACAACCTGCGCGATCCGCTGTTTCGTCCGGAGCTTCTGATGCGGGTCGCGCGGGCCGGCGGCCTCGTGCGCGCGCGCTTCGATTTCGTGCTGGATATGAGCTGACCAGTGTCGTCATCCTGAGGCGCCCGCGCGAAGCGCGGGCCTCGAAGGATGACGGTTTGCGCATGCCATCCTTCGAGGCTCGCCGCTATGCGGCTCGCACCTCAGGATGACGTGCGCGGGTTCTGGAAACAGGTCTCAGCGTCAGCTATTGCTGAGCAGGGCAACGTGGAGGCGGGGGTGAATTCAATGACCGAGCAGAAAGTTCCGGAAAAAGTATTCCCGGTTTCCTGGGACCAGTTTCATCGTGACGCCCGCGCGCTCGCCTGGCGGCTCGCCGGCTCGGGGCCGTTCTCCGCCGTGGTCTGCATTACGCGCGGCGGCCTGGTGCCCGCCGGCATCGTCGCGCGCG
>JAYUHJ010000514.1:0-16159 GCA_043767065.1 Hyphomicrobiales bacterium
CCGCTCGAACGCCGGGTTAGGGTTCTGTACGTAAAAGATCATGAAGAAAAGCCTCATTGGGTGAAATCTGTGAAACCACTCCATTGTGTGTGGCAGACAAGTGGAACTCGGACTTCTCGCCTTCTGGTTCAATAAAGCGCACACCGTCAATGACACACAGAACGCCAAAGAGGGTTGCGTCGGCGGACTCTCGCATGGCTTGCTCCACAAACTGCCGATCAGTTGGTGATAAAGCTCGGAACCAATGTGAGATGCGTAATAGTTCAGGATTTGGTTTCCTTCCAGGTGGATTATCAAAGGCCGCTACGCAATCACTGACCGCACTATCACGGCAGCTAATTTTAATCGAGGACCGTGTAGCCCATCAATAAGACGAGCACCCAGCCGCCGGCGAGCGACAGCAAGCGCAGAAAGCGGCCGAACAGCCCTGCCGGACTTTCGGTATTCCCCAAACCCTCCAAACCCGCCCCCTGCGCTTGCCTTTGTTCTTCGCGCTCCGATCAGCTGAGCAAGCCGTAGGCGCCGACCAGGCCGCGAGCGGGAAGGCCGGCCTTCTCGCCGTCCTCGACCAGCGTCTGGATCATCGGCCGGAAAGCCGCCATCCAGCGCTGCCGCTCCTGCGGGGCGAGCGAGATGACTTCGCGATCCTTGCGGGCGGCCGCGAGCGCCTCGTCGTTTTTCTTGTCGTAGGTCTGGGCGCCTTTGAGGCTGAGGCTGAGCCCGGTGGTGTCGTCGATGATCTTCCTGAGGTCGGCCGGCAGCTTCTCATAACGTCCGCGGTTCATCGCCACCAGGAACGGCGAGCGGCCGAGCGGCGTGTCGATGGTGAAGTATTTCGCGACTTCGAGCAGCTTGAAGTCGAGCGCGGCCGACATCGGGATCATGGTTGCGTCGATCACGCCGCGGTCGAGGTTGTTGTAGATCGCGGGCGCCGGCATATCGATCGGCGTGGCGCCGAGCGTCGTGAGCTGCAACGATTGCGCAGCCGACGGGGCACGGACTTTCATGCCCTTCATGTCTTCGAGCGTCTTGAGCGGCTTGTTCTTGCTCATCAGGCTCGCGTTGTCGGAATTCCACAGCATCAGGACCTTGGTGTCCTTGAAGTCGCGGGCCAGGAACTTGTCGAAGTTCGCCCACAGCTTCTTGGTGCCGTCCTCGGCGCTGGTCGCGGTGCCGGGCAGCTCGGTCAGCGCCATCATCGGGAAATCGCCCGAGGTGTAGCCGGGGAGCGTAAAGGTCGCGTCGGTGATGCCTTGCACGGTCTGGCGATAGAGCTCCGGCGGCCGGCCGCCGAGCTGCATGGCCGGGAACAGCTTCACCGTCAGCCGGTTGTTGCTCAGTTTCGCCACTTCCGCCGCCCACGGCGTCAGCACGTCGACCCAGATGACGTGGGTCGGCGGGACGAAGCTGTGCAGCTTGATCTCTTCGGCGCCCTGCGCCAGCGCCGGAATGGACGGCATTCCGACGGCCGTGGCAGCTGCGACGGTGCCCTTCAGGAATGTTCTGCGGGTGGTGTGCATGTCGAAAATCTCCCTAGGTCGTGTTCTCGTTGTTATGATTCTTGAATGTTCGAATTCTGCTCCATTTCCCGTTACGGCACCAATACTGCGACGTTACGCGGCTGCAATTCGCGCCGGTGGGCCGTTGCTGTTCCCCCGAGGATCGATTGTCAGCGATGCCGCCACAGGCGTCAATCGCGCGTCGCCCGGGCAGGGCTTTCGCACGGGGCCTAACCATCGATTCCCGACGATATTCCGCTGCCAAGCGAGCGAAGCGCTGCCGATAGAGCCGGCACGGCCGGCGCGGCGTGCGATGCGCATCCAACACAAGGTGCATCGAGAGCGGGT
The DNA here is from genome assembly GCA_043767065.1 of Hyphomicrobiales bacterium. Lineage (GTDB taxonomy): Bacteria > Pseudomonadota > Alphaproteobacteria > Rhizobiales > Xanthobacteraceae > JAHFPN01. Next base: position 1,848 of record JAYUHJ010000514.1, read on the forward strand.
GATCGAAAGGTGCCTCTTTCGCGCGCAAGTGGGAACCTTCCCACATTGCCGGAGCCGCGTGGGCCAGCTCGCTTTGCGCGGTCTTGCAGTGCACTACGCTTGATTGTTGGCCGATTGTCTCGCAAGTTCCGCTCAATTCATGGCGGCCAAAGGCCGTCGAGGGAGGAAGTCACATGAGGAAGTCATTGCTTGGGCTCGGCGCCGCATGCGCGATGTTCGCGCTCACCGGCGCCGCGGCGGCCGAGACCGTCAAGGTCGGGATGATCGGCGTGTTCTCGGGCGGCTTCGCGATCTGGGGCGAGCAGTTCCAGCGCTCGATCCAGGCCTTCCAGAAGGTGAATGGCGACAGCGTCAAGGGCAACAAGATTGAAGTCATCTACCGCGACGTCGGCGGCCCCAATCCTGCCAAATCGAAACAGCTCGCCGAAGAGCTGATCCTGCGCGACAAGATCAAGTTCCTGACCGGGTTCGCTTTCACACCGAACGCGCTCGCAGTCGCCGACGTGGTCACCGAAGCCAAGATACCGACCGTCATTCTGAACGCGGCAACGTCTGTCATTACCCGCCGCTCGCCGATGTTCGTGCGGGTCAGCATGACGCTGCCGCAACAGACCGGCCCGCTCGGCCAGTGGGCTGCGGCCAAGGGCTACAAGAAAATCTACACGCTGGTGTCCGACTACGGCCCGGGACATGACGCCGAGCTGCAATTCGTCAAGAGCTTCAAGGCGGCCGGCGGAGAGATCATCAACAGCGTGCGCGTGCCGCTCGCCACCACCGACTTCGCACCGTATTTCGAGAACGTGTTGCAGGCGAAGCCCGATGCCATGTTCCTGTTCATGCCGGCCGGCCCGCCTTCGATCGGCGCGATCGACACCTGGGCCAAGCGCGGCCTGAAGGCGGCGGGGATCCCGCTGCTGTGCACCGGCGAGACGCAGGAGATTTACCTGCCCGCGATCGGCGACATCGCGCTCGACGTGATCTCGGCCAGCCACTATGGCACCGAGGTCGATACGCCCGAGAACACCGCGCTCAAGAAGGCGCTCACCGACATGTTCGGTCCGAACTCGATCCCCGACATCGCGTCGGTCGCGGCCTGGGACGGCATGCGGCTGATCTACGACGCGGTCGAGGCGCTCGGCCCCAACGCGCCCGGCGAGAAGTACATCGACTTCATGAAGGGCCGTAAGATGAAGAGCCCGCGCGGCCCGATTGAGATCGACGCCGTCGAGCGCGACATCATCCAGAACGTCTACATCCGCCGCGTGGTGAGGAAGGACGGCAAGCTGGTCAACGCGACCATCGACACCATCCTGGCGGTGAAGGATCCGTGGAAGCTGGACAATCCCGCCGCGAAGTGATCGCGGCGCATCGCTGACCCGTCGAGCCGAATGATGGCCCGCGTAGCGACCATCCTGCTCGACGGGATCGCCTACGGGATGATTCTGTTCATCATCTCCGTCGGGCTGACGGTAACAATGGGCCTCATGCGCGTGGTGAACCTCGCGCATGGGGCCTTTGCCATGGTGGGGGGCTACGTCGCCGCGGTGATGACCGAGGCGGGCCACGACTTTTTCCTCTCGGCGGCGGCAGGCGCGGCCGCGGCCGGAATCTTCGGCGGCGTCGCCGAGATGACGGTGTACCGGCCGCTGTACCGCAAGGGCGAGCTGGCGCAGGTGCTGCTCACTATCGGCCTCGTGTTCGTTTCGATCGCCGCGCTGACCCTCGTGTTCGGCGTCAACTACAAGACCGTAAAGATGCCGGCGTTTCTCGAGGATCCGATCAGCATCGGCTTCCGGCTCTATCCGCCGTATCGGCTGTTCCTGATCGCGGTCGGGCTGGTGATGGCATTCCTGCTTTGGCTCCTGATCGACCGCACGCTGTTCGGCGCGCGGCTGCGGGCGGCGGTGGACAATCCGCGCATGGCGCGGGCCGTCGGCATCAACGTGAACCGGCTGTTCACCATCACCTTCATCGGCGGCAGCGCGCTCGCCGGCTTCGGCGGCGCCATCGGCGCCGGCATGCTGCCGCTCGAGGCGTTCTATCCGCTGCGCTACCTCGTGCTGTTCCTGATCGTGGTGATCGTAGGCGGGGAGGGCAGCTTCAAGGGCTCGTTCGTGGCCGCATTGGCGCTCGGCATCATCGACACGACCGGCAAGTTCATTATTCCCGAGGTCGCATCGTTCCTGCTCTACACCGTGGTGCTCGCACTCTTGCTGTGGCGGCCGCACGGGTTGTTGCCGCCGAAGTCCGTGGCATGAGCGAGCAGCCGGTAACCGCCATCGGCGGCCTTGCGAGTCCGCGCGGCTTCGGCTGGATCGGGCACCTGATCCCGTGGGTGATCGCGCTCGTCTTCTATTACGTCGCGGGTGGCTATCTCAGCCTCGGTACCGGCGCGCTGATCATGATCCTGTTCGCGATGTCGCTCGACATCGCGCTGGGTTACGCCGGCATCGTCACGCTCGGCCAGGCGGCCTTCTTCGGGTTTGGCGCCTATACGGCCGGCATTTTCGCCATCCACGTGAACAATGATCCGATTCTCGGCCTGCTGGTCGCGACCGCGCTGACGGCGGTGTTCGGTCTGATGACGGGCGCGGTGATCCTGCACACGCAGGGTGTCACGCTGCTGATGCTGACGCTCGCCATCGTCACGCTGCTCTACGAGGCCGCTAATCGCGCGATCTGGCTCACCGGCGGCGACGACGGGCTGCAGGGCATCACCATCGCACCCTTGTTCGGCATGTTCCGCTTCGATCTGTTCGGACGGACCGCTTATCTCTATTCGCTCGGCGTCTTGTTCATCTGGTTTCTGATCGCGTGGCGCGTGGTGCATTCGCCGTTCGGTCGCTCGCTCGACGGCATCCGGCAGAAGCCGGCGCGCATGCGCGCCATCGGCACGCCGGTCTGGAAGCGGCTGGTCGCGGCCTATACGCTCTCGGCCGCCATAGCTGGAAGCGCCGGCGCGCTTTCGGCGCAGACCACGAAGTTCGTCGGCCTCGACACGCTCGGAATTTTCCTCTCCGGCATCGTCGCGGTGATGCTGGTGCTCGGCGGTGTGCGGCGCATCTACGGCGCGTTTCTCGGCGCGGTGGTTTACGTGGTGGTGCAGGATTTCGCCGCCAAGGTGAATCCGTTCTACTGGATGTTCTTCATCGGCGGCCTGTTGATGGCGACCGTGCTGTTCCTCGAGGCCGGGCTCATCAGCCTGGTCGATTCCACTAGCAATTTTCTGAAGCGGCTGTTCGCACGCCGCAAAGCGCCATGAACGCGCCCGAGCCCGTCCTCTCGGTCCGCGGCCTGTCCAAGGCCTTCGGCGCGCTGCAGGCGGCCCACGACGTCGATCTCGATCTGCCGGCCGGCGCGCGCCACGCGCTGATCGGCCCCAACGGCGCGGGCAAAACTACGCTGGTCAATCTGCTGACCGGGATGCTCAAGGCGGACGCCGGAACGATCCGGCTCGGCGGCGAGACCATCGGCAAGCTGAAGCCCGAGGACCGCGTGCGGCGCGGGATCGCGCGCACCCACCAGATCAACACGCTGCTGATCGAAGAGACCGCGCGCGACAATGTCGCCATCGCCATCGCCGAGCGCGAGCGGATCGCGTGGCGCACGCTGCGCTACACGAAGGATTGGCGGCGCTGCCTCGAGGAGGCCGACGCGCGGCTGCGCGAAATCGGGATTCTCGACGTTGCCGGACGGCGCGTATCCGAGCTCGCCTATGGCCAGCAGCGGCTCTTGGAGATCGCGATTGCGCTGGCGCTGAAGCCGCGCGTGCTCCTGCTCGATGAGCCAGCGGCCGGCGTGCCCGCCCACGAGGCTCACATCATCCATGAAGTGCTGGAGCGGTTGCCCGCCGATATCGCGATCCTGATCATCGAGCACGACATGGACGTGGTGTTCCGCTTCGCGCGGCATATCATCGTCATGGTGCAGGGCAAGGTGCTGGTGCGCGGTGAACCGGCGGAGATCGCCGCGAACCCGCAGGTGCGCGCGGTCTATCTCGGCCGGAGCGCGGTATGAGTCTTTCCATCGCGGTGCACGAGCTTTCCGCGGGCTATGGCGAGACCGTGGTGCTCGACGGCATCTCGCTCGAAGTGCCCGGCGGCGGCACGCTGGCGATCCTGGGCCGCAACGGCGTCGGCAAGACCACGCTGTTGGCCACCATGATGGGGCTCACGACGCTGCACTCGGGCACGATCAAGCTCGGCGACCAATCGATCGAAGCGCTGCCGACTCACGTGCGCAACCGCATGGGACTCGGCTATGTGCCGCAGGAGCGCGAGATTTTTCCCTCGCTCACCGTGGAAGAAAACCTCGCTGTGTCCTTGCACGCGGGCGGCTGGTCGATCGAAGCGGTGCTCGATCTCTTCCCGGGGCTGAAGGCGCGGCGCAAGAACACCGGAAATCGTTTGTCGGGCGGCGAGCAGCAGATGCTCGCCATCGGCCGCGCGCTGGTTGGTGCGCCCAAGGTACTGCTGCTCGACGAGCCGCTCGAGGGTCTGGCGCCGATCGTGATCGACGCGTTGACCAATGCGCTGGCTCGCATCCAGAAGGAATCGGGCGTCACCATGATTCTGGTGGAGCAGAAAGCGGAGCTTGCGCTCTCGCTCACGCAGCAGGCCGTGATCCTCGACCGTGGCCGCATCGTCTTTCAGGGTACCAGCGCGGCGCTGAAGGCCGACGAGGCGACGCAGGCGCAACTCCTGGGCGTCGCTGGGAAGAAGCGCTAGTCCGACCTAGAACAGAGAAGAAATTTCGGAGGCCTTCCATGCCGGTCATCGACGTGCACACCCACATGCTCTCGCGCGACTTCCTCGCGCTGCTGCAGGAGAAGGGCGGCCATTACAAGATCGCCAAGACCAAGGCCGGGCAAGAGACGATCTACAACGAAGGCGCGCCGTTCATGACGCTGTTTCCGGCGATGTGGGACTACGACCAGCGCATCAAGGACATGGATAAGGCCGGCGTGGACGTGGCGATCGTGTCGCTGACCAGTCCGAACTGCTATTTCGGCGGCCGCGAGACGAGTATCAAGGCCGCGCGGATGGTCAACGACTCGATGGCGGCGCAGCAGCGCGCGCGTCCCGAGCGCATCCGCTGGTTTGCGTCGCTGCCCTGGCAATATGTCGAGGATGCCAAGGCCGAACTCGCACGCGCGGTGAAAGAGGGTGCGGTCGGCGTCATGGTGCTCGCCAATATCGACGGCGCGCATCTTACCGACGCAGCTTTCGCGCCGGTGTGGAAGGAAATCGATAAGCTCGGGCTGCCGGTGCTGGTGCATCCGACCACGCCGCCGGGCTTCAAGGACATGAAGCTCGACGAATACGGGCTGGTGCCGCCGATCGGTTTCATGATCGACACCACGCTCGCCTTGGCGCGCATGATTCTGGCGGGCTTCATCGACGATTATCCGAAGCTGAAGCTAATCGCCTCGCACGGCGGCGCGACGCTGCCCTATCTCGTGGGCCGGCTCAACCAGTGCTACGACCACATTCCGGCTGCGCGCGAGAAGATCAAGGCGAAGCCGAGCGAGTACCTGCAGCGCATCTGGTACGACACCGTGATCTATGATTCGCGCGCGCTCGAAATGTGCATTTCGGTCGCGGGCTCGCCGGAGCGGGTGCTGTACGGCTCGGACTACCCGCACAATATCGGCGACATGGCCGGTTGCCTGAAGCGCGTGCGCGAGCGGCCGAAGGATCAGGCCGACAAGATTGCGGGCAAGAACGCGGAGAAGTTGTTTGGGCTCTAATATTTCAGCGCGTGCACCGAGAAATAGCCGTCCGCGTCGGTCCAGCACGCGACCGGGCGGGCGCCGGCGGAGCGGGCCAGCGCGCGAAAGGAATCCAGCGAATATTTGTAGCTGCTCTCGGTATGGATGCTTTCGCTGGCGCGGAATTTCACTTTGACACCCGCGACGCGCACGGTCTGCGGCCGGGTGCTGACCAGATGCATCTCGATCCGGCTCTGGTCCGGGTTGAAGAAGGCGCGGTGCTCGAACTTTTCGAGATCGAAATCGGCGGCAAGCTCCCGGTTCATGCGCACGAGGAGATTCATGTTAAACGCGGCAGTGACGCCGGCCGCGTCGTTATATGCGGCGTTCAGCACGGCTTGATCTTTCACCAGATCGACGCCGACGATCAGCATCGAGCCGGGCCCGAGGATTTCGCCGGCGTGGCGAATGAAGCGCCGCGCGTCCCTGGGCTCGAAATTGCCGATGGTAGAGCCCGGGAAGAAGCCGGCGCGCGGGCCGGCCAGCACGTCCGGGGGCAGGTCGAAATGCTGCATGAAGTCGGCAGCGACCGGAATCACGTCGAGCGCGGGGAAATCGCGACTGAGGCCTGCCGCTTCCGCCTTCAGGAATTCGCCCGAAATATCGACCGGCACATACGCGCGGAGCGTCTCGGCGGCCTGGAGCAGCAGACGGATCTTCTTGCTGGAGCCGGCGCCGAATTCGACCAGCGCCGCGTCCTTCGGCAGCGAGCGTGCGATTTCGGCGCCGTGCTCTTGTAAAACACTCAGCTCGCAGCGGGTCGGGTAATATTCCGGCAGCACCGCGATCTTCTCGAACAACTCCGACCCGGCGCGGTCGTAGAAATATTTCGCCATCAGCCATTTCGGCGAGGCGGTGAGGCCGGCGACCGCGTCCTCGGCGAAGGTCGTGAGCGCAATCCGTTCAGCGCGGGCGGCCCGTTGCAATGAAGTAGGCATCGGAAATCCTCGTCGTGGGGGAAATCTGGCTCCGGCGTTTCAGGCGCCGTAATCGGAAAGCCGGAGGCCCATGAACTGCCAGCGGTGGGGCGGGTAGAAGAAGTTGCGGTAGCTCACGCGCGAGTGGTTGGCGGGGGTCGCGAGCGAACTGCCGCGCAGCACCATCTGGCTCACCATGAACTTGCCGTTGTATTCACCGAGCGCGCCTTCAGTGGCGCGATAGCCGGGATAGGGCAGATAGGCGCTGCGGGTCCATTGCCACACGATACCAAAAGCGTCGGAAAGCTTGTTGGTGCGCGCAGCGACTTCCCATTCGGCCTCGGTCGGCAGGAACTTCCCGGCCCAGCGGGCGAAGGCTTCGGCTTCGAAATAGCTCACATGCATAACGGGCGCGGCCGGATCGACCGGACGCAGGCCGCCGAGTGTCAGTGAATGCCACTTTCCATCGATCTCACGCCAATAGAGCGGCGCGTTCCAACCCTCGCTCTCGATCGTGTGCCAGGCATCGGAGAGCCAGAGTGCCGGCGTCCGGTAGCCGCCATCCGCCATGAATTCGAGCCATTCGCTGTTGGTGACCAGCGAGCGCGCGATGCGCACGGGCTGGATCAGCTCCTGGTGCGCGGGCGTCTCGTTGTCGAAGCAATAACCGGCGCCCTCGTGGCCGATCTTGTGGATGCCGGCGGTGAGCTCGACGAACCCTTCACCGCCTTCGGCGCGCGGCGGCTGCCATTTCGGGTCATAGGCGGGATTGGTCGGGTTCAGCGAGAAGGCGTGGAGGATGTCGGTGAGCATCAGTTCCTGATGCTGTTCCTCGTGATGCAGCCCGATCTCGAGTATGCGGAGAATTTCGGGAAGTGCCGCCGGTTTCGCTTCGGCGATCAGCCGCTCGATCGCGGCATTCACGTGGGCGCGGTAGGCGGCGACCTCTTCGTTGGTCGGGCGGGTGATGAGGCCGCGTTCTGGGCGCGCGTGGCGCGGGCCGGCGGCGACATAATAGGAGTTGAACAGGAAGGCGAAGCGCGGGTCGAAAACCTTATAGCTGGGGACCTGCTCGGCGAGCAGGAACTGTTCGAAGAACCAGGTGGTATGCGCGCGATGCCACTTGATCGGACTGGCGTCGGGCATGGACTGGATGATCTGGTCCTCGGCCGAGAGCGGCACGGCGCGGCGCTCGGTCTCGGCGCGTACGACACGAAACGCGTCGCGCCAGCGAGCGCGCAGCTCGTCGGACTTCGGTGCGGCGGCGAGGGCGGCATGCGGCATGCGAATACCCTTAGCGTCCGGAACCATAACCCGCGGCGAGTGGGAATCGACGCATTTTAATGGGATCGTGATGGTATTTGAAAGGTACGGCCGGAAGGCGCGCCTTCAAGGGCTTGCGTCGTCTTATTCGCTTGCGGGCGGAGAAATGTTACGCGGCTGAGGCGAAAATATACATGCCGGCGTCAGCCTCACCTCATATCCTTTCCGAACATCAGATCGGGCACGAAAAGCACGACTTGCGGGACGAATATCAGCAGCAGCGTCACCGCGCTGACGGCGATCAGGAATGGGACTGATTCCCGCGTGTACTCGCCGATCGGGCAGCGCAGGATCTGGCACACCACGAACATCGCCGCGCCCACGGGCGGAGTGTAGTTGCCGATGGTGGCGGCGATGATGAACACCAGCCCGAAATGGACCGGATCGACGCCGTATTTCGTCACCAGCGGCAGGAAGATGGGCGTCAGCATGATGATGAGCACGGAACCTTCCATGAAGGTCCCGGCCAGCAGAATGAAGATCACGATCAGCACCATGACGACATTGGCGTTGTCGGTGATACCGAGCATCCAGGCGGAGATGACCTCGGGAATGCGCTCGAACACGATGCCGTAGCCGAAAATTCCCGAAAGTGCGAGCAGGAACATGACCGCGCCGATGTCGACCAGGCTGCCTTCTACCGCCTCGCGGAATCCCGCAAGCGTCAGCATGCGGTAGGCAAAGAAGCCGATCGCCACGGCATAGACCACCGCGAAGGCTCCGATCTCCGATGGGGTGAAGATGCCGTAGCGCAGCCCCAAGAGCAGGATGATCGGGAACAGAATTGCCCAGATGCCGCCCCAGGAGGCCAGCGCGATCTCCTTCACGGTCGCCCGTGTCTCGCGTTCGGGCTTGTAGCCGCGGCGCCGTGCCGTGATGGAGATGGCGATCGCAAGCGCAGCCCACAGCATCAACCCCGGAATGATACCGGCGGCGAACAGGCGGCCGATCGAGACCTGGCCCACGGTTCCGTACAGAATAAAGCCGATCCCCGGCGGGATGATCGGGGCCAAGAGCGAGCCGTAGGACAGCACGCCGGCGGCATAGCCTCTCGAGAAACCGCGCTTGAGCATCTGCAGGCCGAGAACACGCGCATTCATCGCGGCATCGGCGATCGATGATCCGGTGACGCCGCTCATCAGCGCCGACAAGGCGATCGACGTCTGCGCGAGCCCACCCTGCATGCGCCCGGTGAGCACCGTCGCGAGCTTAAGCAGGTTATGCGTGATGCCCGAATTGTTGAGGAAGTTGCCGGCGAGGATGAACAGCGGAACCGCGAGCAGCGCGAAATTCTGCGTCTCGGTGACCGTGAGCTGGATCGGGATGGTGATCGGCAGCTCGGGATGCTGCAAGAAAAACAGCGTTCCGGAAATACCGATCGCGAAGGCCACCGGCATGCCGAGCAGCATCAGCACCGTGAACGCGATGAGGACGATCAGCATCGGAGTGCTGCGCCGCTCAAAGGACGTCCACGGCTTTGGTCTCGGCGTGCTCTCCGCGCAGCTCCGCGCGCACCTTGAGCATGGTCGTGATCAGCAGCAGCAGCGCCCCGACCGGCAGGCTCAAGGTCACCCACGAATAGCTGATCTCCGGAATGCCCTGGAAGCTGCGGGCCCGGCTGATCCAGGACAGGTAGACGCCCATCACGATGAGATAGAGAAGGAAAGCCGTGATGAGTGAATAGTTCAGCATGCGGCAGGCGGTCTGCAGGTTCGCCGGCAGCCGGCTGGTGAGCACCTCGATGGCCATCAGGCTGTTCTTGCGCCAGGCGATGTCGGCGCAGAGAAAGCAGGCCCAGGCGAAAAAGCAGGTAGCGGCGTCGCTCGACCAATTGATCGGATGGCCGAGCATGCGCAGCACGCCGCCCAGGAAGATCAGGACGACCATCAAAATGAGGAGCGCGGCGGCGACCCAGGCCTCCGCCGCGCACACTCGTTCGTAGAGTTTTTTCATTGTTGCTTTACTTCATTGCGCGCTGACAACTCTCCGCTCGTCCCCGCGAAAGCGGGGACCCAGTCTTTTGGGCTGGATTCCCGCTTGCGCGGGAATGAGCGGGAGAGATCAGTTCTTTCCGATCTCCTTATGCACGGCGTTCTTGGCGTCAATGATCTTGAGCGTCTCGTAGGCCTTGTCGCCGGCCTTGCGGAAAGCGGCGAGATCGACATCCTTCACGATCGTCATGCCGCGGGCCTTCAGCTGCGCCTCGACCTCGGCTTCGGATTTCAGGATCGCCTTGGAGATTTCCTCGCCGGCCTTGTCGCACTCCTCGACCAGGATCGCCTGGTATTCCTTTGGCAGGCTATCGAACCACTTGGCGCTGACCACTTGGAAGTTGATCAGCATAATGTGCTTGGTCTCGTTGGCGAACTTCAGCACTTCGTAGAACCGTCCCCCTGGGATGTTGTTGTAGACGAGCTCCACGCCGTCGATCGCGCGCTGCTGCAGGCCCGGATACATCTCGCCGAAGGCCATGGCGACCGGCACGGCGCCGAGCGCGCGGACCGATTCCTGCCAGATCGGCGCGGGTGGCGTGCGGATGCGCAGGCCCTTCAGGTCGTCTGGGGTCTTGACCGGCTTGTTGGTGAAGAAGTGCCGGTAGCCCTGCACCCAATTGAAGGAAAGGACTTTCAGACCAAACTTGGTCGCAAGCTCCTCCTGCCACTTCACGACGGTCGGCGCTTTGCGCAGCTTCGCCACTTCCTCGAGCGTTTCGGCGAAATAGGGGCCGTTCATCACGGCGATGCCGGCCACGTAGTTGCCCATGCGCGCGGAGTCGGTGTTCTGGCCGATATTGGCGCCCTGGCGGATCTGCTCGATGATGTCTTCCTCGCGGCCGAGCTGCGCGGAATGGAAGACCTCGATCTTGAGACCGCCCTTGGTGCGCTCCTCCACCGCCTTGGCCCATTTCAGGAAGCCCTCGTGATAGGGCTCCTTGGGGCCGAGCACGTGGTTGAACTTGAGCGTAAAGGTCTGTTGCGCCAGCGCGGCCGAATTCGCGAAGGCCAGCAGGCCGAGCGCCGCAAGCACCGGCAGCATTTTCTTCAGTGTTCTCATGGATCACTCCTCCCATTATTTTCATCGTACCGCTCGGCGAGCGGTGCGTTTGCCCGTCGCGTCTTCGTTCGACCCGACAGCTTAGCGCGATCAATTGAAACGCAGCAGTGGGCGGCGTTCTATAGGATGAAATCGTTGCACGGCTGCCGCGAGGGTGCGGCGCGACACATGCGCTAATTGAGCAACCCGGCATAGCGCGGCAGCCAGAGCACGAACTCGGGGAAGCCGATGGTGATGACAAGCCCTATGAGCTGCAGCAGAACGAAGGGGACGATGCCGCGATAGATGTGCGCCATGGTCACTTCCGGCGGCACCGTCGCGCGCATGCAGAATAGCGTGAAGCCGAAGGGTGGTGTCAGGAACGAGGTCTGCAGGTTCACCGCCAGCAGAATGATGAACCAGGTGAGGAACACAATGCCGGGGCCGGCGCCGAGGTGCGCGGAGAAATCGAGCCCCATCAGGATCGGTGCGAAGATCGGCAGCACGATCAGCGAAATCTCGATCCAGTCGAAGAAGAACCCGAGAAAGAAAACGAGCACCTGAAGAAAAATCAGGATTTCCCAAGCGCTGTCGATGCCCGCGGCCTTGAGCAGATCGCGGACGATGTCGTCGCCGCCGAGCGCGCGGAAGACGTAGGAGAACATCGTCGCGCCGAAGAACAGGAAAAATACCATCGCGTTGGTGAGGCCGGCCTGTTCAATCACCTCGCGCATGGTGGCGAGCCCGAGCTTGGCGCGAACGGCGGCGAGTAGCAGCGCGCCAGCGGCGCCGACGCCGGCGGCCTCGGTCGGCGTGGCCCAGCCGCCATAGATCGAGCCCAGCACCAGCGCGACGAGAAACACCGGCGGGAGGAAGCCCTTGCCGACCATGGCCCACAACTCGCGGCGCGACTTGGGCCCGATGTCCGGCGGTAGCGGCGGGGCGAGGGCGGGTCTGAGCCAGGAAATCGCGCCGATATAGAGGAGATAAAGCGCGGAAAGCAGGAGGCCCGGTACCAGCGCGGCGGCGAACAGCGCGCCGACGGATACCTGCAAGAGATCGCCCATCACCACCAGCATGATCGAAGGCGGAATGAGAATCCCGAGCGTGCCGGCCGAGGCGATGGTGCCGACGGCGAGCTCCTTCTGATAGCCGCGCTCGAGCATGGAGGGGAGTGCGATCAGGGTCAGCATGATGACCGAGGCGCCGACGATGCCGGTGGTCGCGGCCATGATGGTACCCATGAGCGTCACCGACATGGCGAGGCCGCCGGGGATGCCGCGGGTCAGCACCTGCAAGCAGTGCAACAGCTCGTGTGCGATGCCGCTCCGCTCCAACACCATGCCCATGAAGATGAACATGGGGATCGCCACCAGCACTGGATTAGCGGCGATGCCGCCCCAGACCCGCGGCATCAGGTTGAAGAACTGGATCAGCTGGAATTCGCCGAGCAGGATGCCGAGCAGGCCGAAGGCGATGCCGACGCCGCCGAGCACGAAGCCGACCGGCAGCCCGCTGAACAGGGCGATCGCCAGCACCACGAACATCAGGATGGCGAGGTGTTGCGACAGCCAGGCCATCAGTTCTTCGCCTTCATCTTGTAGTGGGCGAAGCCGCTCCGGTCGCGCAGCGCCGGCGGGCCGTAGAGAAAGACGATGGTGCGCAGCATGATCGAGACGACCGCGACCGCGAGCAGCAGCATGCCGACGGCCAGGATCGCCTTGGGGATGTAGAGATAGGGCAGGCCGCTCGCGGAGACCGAGGCCTCGTTCTGTACATACGAGATGCGCGCGTAGGCAAAGCTGAAATAGAGCGCGATCAGCGCGAACGGCAGCGCGAACACGGCGCAGCCGATCAATTCCAGGAGCGCGAGCGTGCGGGCGTTGGCGCGCGTGAGCGCGACGTCGATGCGCACGTGCGCGTTCTTGATATAGGCGAAGCCGAGCCAGAGCGAGAACAGGGCCGCGTGTAAATGGCCTTCCAGTTCTTGCAGCCGGGTCGAGCCGAAATTTGGGAGCTGATAGCCGTACTTGCGCGTGACCACATCGACCAGGATGACCGCGGTCAGCACCACGAACAGCCAGCCGGCGGCCGAGGCGATCCGTTGGATCACGCGGTCGAGAAACTGGCTCGCCGCGAGAATTCGCTCCATCGGATACGCCCCGGCGCCGTCAGGCCGGGATTACTGCAGATAACCGTGATCCTTCCAGATCGCGTAGTTCTTGCGGAATTCCGCGTAGGAATCCCAGACCTTCTTGAAGCTCGGGTTTTTCGCCGACTCCTCGGCGACAACCTCGTTCCATGCTTTTTCATAGGCCGCAATGATCTCGCGCGGCCACTTCTTCACTTGCACGCCCCCCTTTTCCTGCATTTCCTTGATCGCCTTCCACTGCGCTGCTTCGCCCTCGGCCATGGTGTCGCGCACCAGATCGCCGCAGGCCATTTCGATGATGGCCTTGTGCTGGTCGGAGAGCGCGTCCCACTTCGCTTTGTTGACCATGAGGTCGAAGAAGGTCGCCTGCTGGTGCCAGCCGGGGAAGTAATAGAATTTGGCGACCTGGAAGAAGCCGAGCCGCTGGTCGATGGCCGGCAGCGAGAACTCGGTGGCGTCGATGGTACCGAGCTGAAGCGCCTGGAAAATTTCGCCGGGCGGAAGCTGCTGGGTGGCGACGCCGAACTTCTCCATCACCTTCGCGCCGAGGCCGAAGAAGCGCATCTTCAGGCCCTTGAGATCATCGACCGACTTGATCTCCTTCCTGAACCAGCCGGAGGCTTCCGGCGGGATCAGCGCGCAGGGGATGTTGTAGACGTTGTATTTGGCGAACATCTCGCGCGCGGTGGTGAGGCCGCCGCCGTAATACATCCACGCCAGATATTCGCCCAGCCCCGGCCCGAACGGCACCGAGGAGAACATGTTGAAGGCGGAGTCCTTGCCGGCGAACCAGCCGGCGCCCGCCCAGGCGGCATCGACCGAGCCTTGCGAGACGGCATCGACCGATTGCGCGGCCGGTACCAGTGCGCCCGGCTCGTTGAAGCGGATGTCGATCTGGCCGCCGGAGGCGAGGCGAACCCGATCGCCGAGCTTTTTTGCGGCTTCTCCGATCAGCACCATGCTGCCGGGGAAGGTGCTGGCCATGTTGAGGCGGACTTGCGGCTGCTGTGCGTGCGCCGAATTGAGCGACAGCACGAGCGCGATGGTGCCGGCGAGCCCGTAGGCAATTGCGCGGCTCATGATTTCCTCCCTCTAGAAAAAAATTCTTGTTGCGGGG
>JAYUHJ010000515.1:0-2899 GCA_043767065.1 Hyphomicrobiales bacterium
CGCGACTCCTCGGTCGATCCGGTCGGCGCCTGCGTCGGCATGCGCGGCTCGCGCGTGCAGGCGGTGGTCAACGAGCTGCAGGGCGAGAAGATCGACATCATCCCGTGGTCGCAGGACGTGGCGACGTTCGTGGTCAATGCGCTGGCGCCCGCCGAAGTGGTCAAGGTCGTGCTCGACGAGACGCGCGAGCGCATCGAGGTGGTGGTGCCGGACGCGCAGCTTTCGCTCGCCATCGGCCGACGCGGCCAGAACGTACGGCTCGCCTCGCAGCTTACCGGCTGGGACATCGACATCATGACCGAGCAGGAAGAGAGCGAGCGGCGCCAGAAAGAATTCGCCGACCGCAGCAAGCTGTTCATCGACGCGCTCGACGTCGACGAGATGGTGGGTCAATTGCTCGCCTCGGAAGGCTTCGGCTCGATCGAAGAACTGGCGTTTGTGCCGATCGAGGAGCTCGCCGGCATCGAGGGATTCGATACGGATACGGCGGGCGAATTGCAGACTCGCGCCCAGGAATACCTCGCCAAGCTCGAGGCTGAGATCGACACCAAGCGCAAGGAGCTCGGCGTCGAGGATGCGGTCAAAGAAGTGCCCGGCGTCACCAGCAAGATGCTGGTTGCCTTCGGCGAGAACGGCATCAAGACGGTCGAGGATCTGGCCGGTTGCGCCACCGACGACCTGGTCGGCTGGGTCGAGCGCAAGGAAGGCGAGGCGGTGCGCCATCCGGGCTTCCTCGAAGGCTTCCCGCTGGAGCGCGAGGAAGCCGAAGCGATGATCATGCAAGCCCGCGTCAAGGCAGGCTGGGTCGATGAAACAGCGCTGACGCCGCCGGAACCGCCGGCAGAGGCCGACGTCGATGCCGAGGCGGCGCCGACGACTGCGCCGCAAGGCTGACGGTGATGTCCCGTGCAAGCTCAGATCGAGGCGCAAGAAACCGACCAAGGCCCGGCAGCGGCGCGGCGCGTGCCGGAACGGCTCTGCTTGGCCACGCGCGAAGTGAAGCCGATCGAGGAAATGATGCGCTTCGTGGTGGCGCCGGACGGCGCCATCGTTCCGGATCTGGCGGGTAAACTTCCCGGCCGCGGCGCGTGGGTGACCGCCACACGCAGTGCGCTCGCAGCGACGATCAAGAGCCGCGCCTTCGGCCGTGCGTTCCAAGGCAAGGGCACGATCGCGCCCGAGCTTTCCGATCTGGTGGAGCGGCTGTTGGAGCGGGCGGCGCTCGAATCGCTCTCGCTCGTCAACAAAGCGGGACAGGTCGTCAACGGTTTCACCCGGGTCGAGGCGGCGCTCGCAAGCGGGAGCGTGATCGCGCTCGTGCACGCGCGCGAAGCCGCGGCCGACGGGATCGCCAAGCTCGACGGCGTCGCCACCCGCGCCGAGAGCGCCGGAAATGCAGCGCCAGTGCGGGTCCGCGCGCTCAGCGGAGAGCAATTGGACTTGGCGCTTGGCCGGTCAAATGTGGTACATGCTGCCCTGCTCGCGCATCCGGCGAGCCGGGGATTTCTCGTGCGTTGGCTGCGCCTCGTGCGCTGGCGCACCGGTTCAACCGGCGACAGCACGGGCAATTCTTCGAAACTGGAAAACGAATGACCGATACGAAGGACACCGGCGAAAAGACCCTGAGCGCGGCGCGGCCCAAGACCTTGACGCTCAAGCGTTCGGTCGAGAGCGGCACCGTGCGCCAGAGCTTCAGCCACGGCCGCTCCAAGCAGGTAGTGGTGGAGAAGGTGAGGCGCCGCCCGGTCGGTCCCGGTTCCGAGCCCGATCCGGCGCCCGCGTCTAAGCGGCCTACCGCGCGCGCGGCCCCGGCCCAGCCTGCGCCGGCGGCGGCGGCGAAAGCGGCACCCGCGGCCGCCAAGGCCGCACCTGCCGATCCTGCGGCCGGGCTGAAGCCCTCTGGCGTCGTGCTCAGGACGCTCACCGAAGAGGAGCGCGATCTTCGCGGCAAGGCGCTGGCCGACGCGCGCGTGCGCGAGGCGGAGGAACGCCGCATCGCCGAGGAAGATGTGCGCCGCCGCGCCGCCCGCGACGCCGGCGACCGCGCCGAGCGCGAGGCCGCCGATACGCGCAAGCGCGACGAGGACGCCCGCCGGGCGACCGAGGAAGAGAGAAAACGCAAGGCCGAGGAAGAAGCACGCAAGCGCTTCGGCGGCGACCCGACGGTTCCGGGTAAGGGCCCCGCGCGCGCCACTGCTGCCGAAGAAGAGGAAGAAGGCCCGCGCACCACCCGTCGGGGCGGCAAGACCGTGGTGACGGCCAAGCCCGCGCGCACGCTCGGCGGCGAAGAGAAACGCCGCGGCCGGCTCACCGTCGTTACCGCGTTCGCCAGCGAAGAAGAGCGCCAGCGCTCGGTCGCCGCCTTCCGCCGGCGCGTGCAACGCATCACCGGGCACCGGCCTTCCGACGAGCCGAAGGAAAAGATCGTCCGCGAAGTCGTGATCCCGGAAATGATCACGATCCAGGAACTCGCCAACCGCATGTCCGAGCGCGCGGTCGAAGTGATCAAGCTCCTGATGAAACAAGGGCAGATGCTGAAGGTTACCGACGCGATCGACGCCGACACGGCGCAACTGATCGCCGAGGAGCTCGGCCACGCGGTTCGCCGCGTTTCCGAAGCGGACGTCGAGGAAGGCCTGTTCGACGTCGCCGACGATCCGGCGCACATGGTATCGCGGCCGCCGGTGGTCACGATCATGGGCCATGTCGACCATGGCAAGACGTCGCTGCTCGACGCCATCCGCGAAACCAACGTGGTGGGCGGCGAGGCCGGCGGCATCACCCAGCACATCGGCGCCTACCAGGTGACCACGAAAGGTGGCGCCAAGATCACCTTCATCGACACGCCCGGCCACGCCGCCTTCACCGCCATGCGCGCGCGCGGCGCCAAGGTGACCGA
>JAYUHJ010000516.1:0-2898 GCA_043767065.1 Hyphomicrobiales bacterium
CGGCCGCGTGCTCAACGGCCAACGCGTTTCCTTCACCGTGAATGCCTATCCCGGCCGCACCTTCGAAGGCCGCGTGAAGCAGGTGCGGCTCGGCTCGCAGACCGTGCAGAACGTCGTCATCTACACCGCCATTGTTTCGGTAGAAAACCCGCGGCTGGAACTGCGGCCCGGCATGACCGCGAACCTGCGCATCGAAACCGAGAACCGCCCCGACGTGCTGCGCGTGGCGAACGCCGCGCTGCGCTGGCGGCCGCCTTCGGCCGAAGTGCCGGTGGCACCCTCGGCAACCGCGCTCCCGACCAATGAGCCCGATGCGCAGCGCACGCCCGGCACTGCCCAGCGCGCGACGCAGGAGTTCGTCGCGGCACTCAGGAACGAGCTTGGCCTCTCTTCCGAGCAGCGCGAGAAGCTCGACGCGATCCTGGCCGAGCGCCGCCGCGCCGCCGGCGCCATGCTCGGCGAGACCGATCCCGCCGTCCGGCAAGAGCGCTTCGCCCAGGCCCGGCGCGAGTTCATCGAGCAGATGAGCGCTATCCTGACGCCTACGCAGATCGGCAAGTTCCGCGAAATCGGCGAGCGCTTCGCGCCCGCCCGCGACGGCCGCGCCGGCCAGGTCGCGCGCGTCTTCGTGCAGGGCGCCGACGGCAAGCCGCAGCCCATCCAGATCCGCACCGGCGCCACCGACGGCGGCATGACCGAGGTTGTTACCGGGCCGATCGAGAACGGCCGCGAGGTCATCATCGGCGGCGGACCCAAGACCGCCGAAGCGCCGCGCACTTTCCCCCGATTCGGTTTCTGAGTGCCAGCTATGCGCGCCACCCTGTCATTCCGGGGCCCGAGCGAAGCGAGGGAACCCGGAATCCATAACCTCCGTCAGTGTTTATGGATTCCGGGCTCGCCGCTTCGCGGCGCCCCGGAATGACGAGATATTCTTATGGCCCTGATAGAATTGAAGAATCTGTCGCGCTTCTACAGTCTCGGTGGCGAGACGGTCAAAGCCCTGAACGACGTCTCGCTCTCGATCGACGCCGGCGAGTTCGTAGCCGTTATGGGTCCTTCGGGCTCGGGCAAGTCCACCTTCATGAACATCGCCGGCTGCCTCGATCAGCCGACCGCGGGCTCCTATCGCCTCGACGGAATTCCGGTGGCCGAGCTTTCAAGCGATGCGCTGGCAAACCTGCGCAACCGCAAGATCGGATTCGTGTTTCAGGAGTTCAACCTGCTGCAGCGGCTCGACGCGCTCGGCAACGTCGAGCTGCCCATGATCTATGCCGGCATGGCCCGCGCCCAACGCCGTGCCCATGCCGCCAAGGCCCTCGCGCGCGTGGGACTCGCCCAACGGATGAAACACCGGCCGACCGAGCTTTCCGGCGGCCAACAGCAGCGCGTCGCCATCGCCCGCGCGCTGGTGAACGATCCCAAGGTGCTGCTCGCCGACGAGCCGACCGGCGCGCTCGACAGCCGCACCTCGCTCGAACTTATGGCGCTAGTGCAGGAACTCAATCGCGAGGGCGCCACCATCGTGATCGTCACACACGAGCCGGACGTGGCCCGCTTCGCCGCGCGGCTCATCCGCTTCCGCGATGGCCGCGTGATCGGCGACACCAAGCAGACGCCGGCCGACGCTAAGCGCGAGCTCGCCGACCTGCCGCTTGAGGCCGCCGCATGAAATTCTGGGACGCGGTGCTTTCCGCACTCGACGCGCTCCGGCTGCACAAACTCCGCAGCGCGCTCACCATGCTCGGCATCGTCATCGGCGTGGCCGCGGTGATCGCCATGGTCGCCGTCGGCGGCGGCGCCCGCGAGCAGGTCGTGGCGCAGATCAGAAGTCTCGGCGCCAATCTTCTCGTTCTGATCCCCGGCAACATCACCCAGGGCGGCGTACGGCTGGGCTTCGGCTCGGCTTCGACGCTGACCGAAGACGATTCCATCGCCATCGCCAAGGAAGTCCCCACCGTGCAGGTCGCCGCACCCTTCATGCGCGGAGCGGTGCAAACGGTCGCCAGTGGCCAGAACTGGGCGACGACTGCTTACGGCGTCGATCTCGGCTGGTTCGAGGCGCGCGAATGGGAAGTCGAAACCGGCCGCATGTTCGAGCCCGAGGAAATCCAGCGCGGCATGCAGGTGGCGCTCATCGGCGAGACGGTGGCGAAGAATCTCTTCGCCGGCGTCGATCCGCTACGGCAGGCCATCCGTGTCCGCAACGTGCCCTTCACCGTCGTCGGCGTCATGGCCAAGAAGGGCCAATCGAGCTGGGGCCAGGACCAGGACGACGTAGTGCTGCTGCCCTTGAGCGCCGCGCGCCAGCGCGTGCTCGGCCGCAATATGGCCAACGCCCGCGCGGTCGGGGCGATCTATGTGAAAGTACGCGATGGCGAGAGCCTGCAGATCGCCGAAGAAGAAGTGAAGGCGCTGCTGCGCCAGCGCCACCGGCTGCAGCCGCATCAGGACGATGATTTCTCGGTCCGCAATCTCGCCGAGATCGCCGCCACCCGCGAGGCGAGCGCGCGCACGCTGGCGCTCTTGCTCGCCGCCGTCGCCGGTGTGTCGCTCGCGGTCGGCGGCATCGGGATTATGAATATCATGCTGGTTTCCGTGACCGAGCGGACCCGCGAAATCGGTCTGCGCGTCGCGGTCGGCGCGCGTCCGCGCGACATCCGCCGCCAGTTCCTGATCGAAGCGGCGTCGCTCGCCGCCATCGGCGGGCTCGTCGGCGTGATGACCGGCGTGGGTGCGGCCTATGTCATCGCCAACAGCGCCGGCTGGCCGCTTCTGGTCGAGACCAATTCGATCGTGCTCGCCGTCGCCTTCTCGGGTCTGGTTGGGGTATTCTTCGGCTGGTACCCGGCGTTGCGCGCCTCCCGCCTCGACCCGATCGAGGCCTTGCGGCATACCTGA
>JAYUHJ010000517.1:0-2898 GCA_043767065.1 Hyphomicrobiales bacterium
CTGAAAGAGAATGACAAGCCGCCCGCTTTGTCGTATCTAGCGCGCCGATCCCATAGCCAAGAAGCGGCGGCGCCCGGTGGGCGGGCCCGGAGGTTGCCATGAATATCCTAGAGACATTCGAGCGCGACGAGCTCGCCAAGCTCACCAAGGGCAAGGCCATGCCGGAGTTCGCGCCGGGCGACACCGTTCAGGTCAACGTCAAGGTGGTCGAGGGCGAGCGCAGCCGCATCCAGACCTACGAGGGCGTTTGCATCGGCCGTTCCGGAAGCGGCCTGAACGAGAGCTTCACGGTGCGGAAGATTTCTTATGGCGAGGGTGTCGAGCGCGTGTTCCCGCTCTACTCGCCGATGATCGATTCGATCGAGGTCGTCCGCCGCGGCAAGGTGCGCCGCGCCAAGCTCTATTATCTGCGCGAGCGCCGCGGCAAGAAGGCGCGCATTACCGAGAAGCAATCCGCGCGCGGCGGAATCGAGGACGCGGCGCCGGCCGAGGCCATCGAGGTCGCCGAGGCGAAGTGAGCGAGCGTGCGATGAAGCCCCGCACTCTTCACGACAAGATCTGGGACGACCATCTGGTCGATCAGCAGCCGGACGGCACTTGCCTGATCTATATCGACCGGCACCTCATCCATGAAGTGACGAGCCCGCAGGCCTTCGAAGGGCTGCGCATCCATGGCCGCAAGGTGCGGGCGCCGGGCAAGACGCTCGCGGTGGTCGACCACAACGTGCCGACCACGGACCGCTCCAAGGGCATCGACGATCCCGAATCCAAGCTGCAGGTGGAGACGCTCGCCGAGAACGCGCGCGAATACGGCATCGATTATTTCAGCGAAACGGATCGCCGGCAGGGCATCGTCCACATCATCGGACCGGAACAGGGCTTCACGCTGCCCGGCACCACGATCGTCTGCGGCGACAGCCATACCTCTACGCACGGCGCCTTCGGCGCGCTTGCGGTCGGCATCGGCACCTCGGAAGTCGAGCATGTGTTGGCGACGCAAACGCTGATCCAGCGCAAGGCCAAGAACCTGCGCGTGACGGTGGACGGCAAGCTGCCGTACGGCGTCGGCGCCAAGGACATCATCCTCGCCATCATCGGCGAGATCGGCGCCGGCGGCGGCACCGGGTACGCGGTCGAATATGCCGGCGAGGCGATCCGCTCGCTCTCGATGGAAGGGCGCATGACCGTCTGCAACATGTCGATCGAAGGCGGGGCGCGCGCCGGCATGATCGCGCCCGATGAAAAGACCTTCGAGTATCTGAAGGACCGTCCGCGCGCTCCCAAAGACAAGGCTTGGGACGAGGCGATGCGTTATTGGGAGACGCTCGGCACGGACGCCAATGCCGCGTTCGACCGCGAGGTGAAGCTGGATGCCGCGGCGCTGCCGCCGCTCGTCACCTGGGGCACGAGCCCGGAGGACGTGGTGTCGGTCACCGGCCAGGTGCCGGATCCCGATCAGATCGAGGACGAGGACCGGCGCGCCACCAAGCGGCGCGCGCTTGCCTATATGGGGCTCAAGCCCGGCACCAAGATCGCCGACATCAAGCTCGACCGCGTCTTCATCGGCTCCTGCACCAACGGACGCATCGAGGATCTGCGGCTGGTGGCGAAGCTGGTCGGCGACAAGAAGGTGCATCCCGACGTCAGCGCCATGATCGTGCCGGGCTCGGGGCTGGTGAAGGCGCAGGCGGAGGCCGAAGGGCTCGATAAGATTTTCAAGGCCGCAGGCTTCGACTGGCGCGAGGCGGGCTGCTCGATGTGCCTGGCGATGAACGCCGACAAGCTTGCGCCCGAAGAGCGCTGCGCCTCGACCTCGAACCGCAATTTCGAAGGCCGCCAAGGCTACAAGGGAAGAACTCACCTGGTGTCGCCGGCGATGGCGGCAGCGGCGGCGATCGCCGGGCGCTTCGTCGATGTGCGCGAGTGGCCGCGCAACTGAGCGGGCGCGCAGGCTGAAAAAAGCAACGGGCGCGCACTAGGCGCGCCCGTTTTCGTTAGACCTGATTCGTCAGACTTGGTCTGACCTCAGCGGCAGCGCCAACGGCTCCACGAACGGGTGTGAACCATGATGCAACGACGCGGACCCGCGCTGCCCCAGCGCCAATGACGGCCGCGGCGGCTGCCCCAGCGCCAGTGCTGGACCTGCGTGATGTCGGTTTCGATCTGCGGGGCGATCAATCCGGTCGTGCCGAGCGTGCCCGCCTGGGCCGGAGCGATCGCGAATGCCGCGAGGCCGATTGCGCCGGCCGCGGTAGCGGTGAGAACGAACTTCCTCAGCATTGTCGTCTCCTCTTCGATATCCTCGCCCGGCGCAAGTTGTGGCCGGACGTTGGCGATCGGGCCAGTGTTTGCAAAATGACGTGAACCTGCCCTTATTCGGGTATTCACCTGCCGTTCAGGAATACGGCGACTTTTCGAGCGGCGCCTTCCGAAGCCCGCACGCGGCCGCTACGGTGGCCGTATGGTTACGAAGGATGAAGCGCGCGTAGCCGAAGCGAATTCCGCCCTCGATCGGCTCAAGGCCGAAGGCGGCGCTTTCGACAGTGCGATGCCTTCCGCTGATTCAAAAACTGGCCATGGCCCGGAGAGCCCCGCACCGCCCGAGGATGGCATCGAGCGCTGGGGCCGAATCATCGGCCGCACGCTCGGCTGGGCTGCCGTGCTTTTTCTCGCGTGGCAGTTCTTGCGCAGCTTCAGCGGCTGAGCGTTTCGCAGTGATGGGTTTCGCTCACGCTCAAGCCATCGGGCTCTGCCAGCCGGCGTAGATTTCCTGAAGCGCCATCGCCACCATCCCGGTACTCGGATCGAGAATGGAATCCGGACACGCATTGCATACCCAGGCCAATCCGCGCCGGTCGTCGGGCACGATCAGCATGCCCGCATACCAGGCATTATTGC
>JAYUHJ010000518.1:0-2887 GCA_043767065.1 Hyphomicrobiales bacterium
CCGCATTGTTTAGCGCCGCAAGTCGGGTAAACCCGACTTGCGTGCCAAGCCCGGCGATGACGTCATTGGAGTGTGGATCGTCTCAGCGAGTGAATTCGCCGGCCGGGTTCACGCTCGCGCGCTGCGCGGTCCGCGCCGGCAAGCGCGTACGCCGCTCGGTCGCCGCGCCATAGGGCGAAAAGCCTTGCGCTTTGGCCTGGTAATAATAACCGCGCGCGTAATAGGAGACCGCGAGATCGTGGTTGCCGTTGGCCGCGCGATAGGCGCCGGCCAGATACTTCACCGCGTAGGTCATGTTGACGTCGGCATCGAGCAGGCCCGCGGGCGAGCCGGTGTAGCCCATGGCGCGCGCGGTGGCGGTCTTGATCTGCATCATGCCCATGGCGCCGTCCTTGCCGATGGCGCGCGGATTGTAGCGGCTCTCGCGCACGATCACGCGCCGCACCAGCGCCTCGGGCACGCCGTTGGCGGCCGCATGGCGCGCAACCAACGCATCGTACGCGGAAGGGGCCTGCGCCCGCGCGGGTGCGAGCGCAAGCAGGGTGAACGCGATTGCAATCGCGGGAATACGAGTCATCACGGCTCCACGGATCGTTTGGGGAGCGCGCTTGTCGGCGCGGAACGAGTCCGCTTTGCGGCAATTAGCGGTGCGAAATGAGGAATTCGGCCGTTAAGGTTTTTTCGTGCGCCCGATAACCTTAAGCGGCAACCAAACGCCGGCCCGGCCTAAGTAGAAGCCACGACACGATCATGATGTTCAGGAAATTCCACGCCAGCCCGTTCAGGAACGCGGCCTGATAGGACCCGGTGAGGTCGAAGATGAAGCCCGACATCCAGCCGCCGAACGCCATGCCGACCAGCGTCGCCATCAGCACGATGCCGAGTTTGGTGCCCGCCTCGCGCGGTGGGAAATATTCGCGCACGATCACCGCGTACATCGGCACCAGCCCGCCCTGGAACAGTCCGAACAGGCCCGACACGATATAGAGCGACACCAGCCCATCGAAGAAGAGATAGAGGAAGAGCGCGACGCCCTGCAGCGCCGAGCCGATCAGCAGCGTCGCCACGCCGCCGATCTTGTCGGCGATGAAGCCCGAGGCGATGCGGCTGACGATGCCGAGCCCGAGCATGAGCGAGAGCATTTCCGCGCCGCGCGCCACGCCGTAGCCGAGGTCGCCGCAATAGGCGACGATGTGCACCTGCGGCATCGACATAGCGACGCAGCAGGCGACGCCGGCGATGGCGAGCAGCACCAGCAGCGTATTCGACGAGATTCCGAGCCGATCGAGCGCGCCGGCCGCAAGCGCACCCGCGGCGGCGTCGCCATGCTGCGAGACGCGCTTCCGCAACAGCAGTGTCAGCGGCACCATGGTCACGACGCAGAAAATCCCGATCCCGATATGCGTCGGCCGCCAGCCCTGGCTCGCGATCAGATGCTGCACGATCGGCGGCCACACGGCACCGGCGAGATAATTTCCGGCCGAAGCGATCGCCACCGCGATCCCGCGCCGGACCACGAACCAGTGCGAAATATCCGCGACCAAGGGGCCGAAGGTGGCCGACGCGCCGAAGCCGACCAGCGCGTAGGCCAGCGCGAACTGCCAGATGTTCGCCGTGTAGCCGGCGGCGACGTAACCGGTGCCGATGCAGGCCGCGCCTATGAGGATGGGCACCACGATGCCGAAGCGGTCGGCCAGCCGCCCGAGCACCATGCCGCCCAGGCCGAAGCCGATCATGGCGAACGTGAAGGGCAGCGACGCGTCGGCGCGCAGCACGCCGAAATCGGCCTGCACCGCCGGCAGCGCCACCACCACCGACCACATGCCGACCGAGCCGATGGTGCCCGCCAGCAACGCGATGCCGAGACGGAACCACGCGGCGGAGGAATCCGTCTCGCTGGCTCGAGATGCTGGGTGCGCGGGGGTGTTCACGGCGCGGGAGATTCGTTGGTTTCCGCGCGCAAAACAAGCGCGACGGCATGAATCTTATAAATGGCTGCCATCATGGTGCTGGCGGTTGATCCACACGCTGCACTCTGAAAGGGTGGCCGCCGCCCCGCCGATTCATTCTCCCTCCGGAACCCGCATGGCCGCGCGCCGCGTCTTCTACGGCTGGTACGTCGTCTACGCGATGGGCGTGGTGATGACGACCACGGCAGGGCTCGCCTTCTACAACCTGCCGGTGCTCTTGGACGCGTTCGTGGTCGAGCGCGCGTTTCCGGTGTCGCTCACCAGCGCCGCGACCGCGAGCTTCTTCGTGGCCTCCGCGCTCGCGGGCCTCGCCGCCGGCCAGATCGTTGATCGCTACGACCCGCGTTACGTGATTATCGTTGCCGCCTGCGGCGCCACGCTGGCGCTCGGCTCGATCGGTTTCCTGCGCGAGCCGTGGCAGCTCTTCGCCTTCTACATATTCTTCGGGGCCTGCTACGGCGGCTGCGGACTGATCCCGACCACCACGATCGTCACGCGCTGGTTCGAAACCCGGCGCGCGCTCGCCATGTCGATCGCCTCGACCGGCCTCTCGCTCGGCGGCGTGGTGCTGACGCCGGTTTCGGCTTTCCTGATTCAGAAATACGGGCTGGCCGGGGCAGGGCCGTGGATCGCGCTGGCGTTCTTCATCGGCGTGGTGCCGGCCATCGTCTGGATCGTGCGCTCGAGCCCGCAGGCCATGGGCCTCGCGCCCGACGGCATTGCGCATCACGAGAGTATAGCCGCGCAGGCAGCCGCGGCACCCAGCATCCCTTTCACCGAAGCCTGGCGCAGCCGCTTCTTCATTTCGGTGGCCGGCACCTACATGTTCGCGCTCGGCGCGCAGGTTGGCGGGATCGCGCACATCTACCGGCTCGCGAGTCTGCGTGCCGACGCGGAGACCGCGGCATTTTCGGTGG
>JAYUHJ010000519.1:0-2883 GCA_043767065.1 Hyphomicrobiales bacterium
CCACGCGGTCGAGCGCGTGGCGGCCGCGGTGCAGGCGGCGCGCGCGCTGCCGTTCCCGTTCACGCTGACCGCGCGCACGGAGAACTTCCTGCGCGGCAATCCGGACTTGGACGACACCATCAAGCGGCTGCAGGCCTTCGAAAAGGCGGGCGCCGACGTGCTCTTCTCGCCCGGGCTGCCCGACCTCGCGGCGGTGAAGGCGGTGTGCGGCGCGCTGAAGAAACCCTTCAATTTCATGGCCGGCATCCGCGGCAAGTCGTTCAGCGTGGCCGAACTGGAAGCCGCTGGCGTGCGCCGCATCAGCCTCGCGACCTCGCTCTATCGCGCGGCGATGAGCGGCATGATCGCGGCGGCCAGCGAAGTAAAGGATAAGGGAACGTTCGGCTATCTCGACCGGTCGGTCACGACGCCGGACTTCTACACTTACCTGAAGAACTGACTCAGTACGCTCTTGCCCCGAAGATCATGGGGTGGAACCAGAACAGCAGGGCGTAAAGCGCGAGCCCGATCACCGGGTTGCGCCAGCCGATCTCCCGGACATCGAAGCGGTTGCGGCCCTGCAGGACGGCGGCGAACGGCAGGTTCGAGGTAACGGCGGCGAAGCGCTGCCAGTCTTCGCCGAGCGCGGTCTTCTTGCGCGCATCCATCAGCAGCGTGCCGAGGCCCGCGAGCAATGCGAAGGTGCCGAAGAACAGCAGCGCCTTCAGATCGCCCCGCGCCAGCACGTGCGCGAGCGCCCAGAGCAGGAAAGCCCACATCACCGGATGGCGCATGATGCGGATCATGCCGCGCGCGGGATCCGCGCTCTTCAGCAGCGCGTCCATGCCGACGATGGTCGGGCCGCGCAGGGGCGTGCTGGGGACGAAATGCGTCGCCAGGAACACCGTGCAGGCGAGGAACAGTTTCTCCATCTATGCCAGCGCCCTGGTGACGATCTCAGCCACGTCCTTCGACAGGCCCGCGGCGTCGCGGATGCGCTCCAGCTGCGCCCGGGATTTTGATTTCCTTCCGGCATCGAACTTCTTCCAACGGTCGAAGCTGCGCGCCATGCGCGCAGCGACCTGCGGGTTGAGCTTGTCCAGCACCAGCACCTGGTCGGCCATGAAGGAGTAACCCTCGCCTGAGGCGGCGTGGAAGCGCACATGGTTGGCCGAGAACGCGCGGATCAGCGAGTAGACCTTGTTCGGCACCTTGATGTCGAAGGCCGGGTGCGAGAGCAGCTCGCGCACCCGCGCCAGCGTGCCGGGCAGGCGCGCGCCGGCCTGCACCGCGAGCCATTTATCCACCACCAGCGGCTCGTCCTTCCAGCGGCCGTAGAATGAGTCGAGGGCGATCGTGCGCTGCTGGGCGTGGCTGTTGGCCAGCGCCACCAGCGCCGCGAACTGTTCGGTCATGTTGTCTGACTGGCCGTACTGCTCGTAGCAGAGCGCGACCAGGTCCGGTGTTTCCAGTTCCATGAGGTAGGAGAGCGCGAGGTTGCGCAGCGCCCGCTTGCCCGAGGACGCGGCGTCGGGGGAATAGGGGGCTTCGATCCTGAGACTTCTGTGGGTCTCCAGGAAAAGCTCTTTGAGCTGAAAAGCAAGCGCATGCCGAAGCGTGTTTCGCGCAGCGTGCAGCGCATCCGGGTCGACGACCTCCATCTGTTCGGCGAGGAAAGTTTCCGAGGGAAGGGAGAGAACCTCGGCAACGAACGCCGGGTCCGGATGCTTCAGCATTTGACGGATGGAATTCACGAACGCGTCGTTCGGCTTTCCGCCCTTGTGCAGGATGATTTCCGCCGACAGCCGCTGCGCCGCCTCCCAGCGGTTGAACGGGTCGTCATCGTTCGCCAGCAGGTGCACCAGTTCGTCCTCGGTGTACGGGTAGTTCAGGATCACCGGTGCTGAGAAGCCGCGCAGGAGGGAAGGGACGGGTTTGGATTTGAGGTTTTGAAATTTGAAGCTTTGCTCTTTCCCTGTAACGGAAAGAACTTTCTCTTCACTTCCGATCTTCACCGCGAAGGGGATATGGAAGGGCGGGTTCATGGATTGCTTCACCGTGAGGGTGAAGGCCCCATTCTCATAGGCACCCGAGCAATCCAGCACCGGCGTGCCCGCCACGTCGTACCAGCGCCGGAACTGGGCGAGGTCCACACCCGAGGCGTCCTGCATGGCCTGCACGAAGTCGTCGCAGGTCACGGCCTGGCCGTCGTGGCGCTTGAAGTACAGGCGCATGCCTGCCTGGAATTTTTCCTCGCCCAGCAGGGTGTGCTGCATGCGCACCACTTCCGCGCCTTTCTCGTACACCGTCATGGTGTAGAAGTTGCGGATCTCCATGTAGGACTGCGGCCGCACCGGGTGCGCCATCGGGCCGGCGTCCTCGGGAAATTGCGCGGCGCGCAGGTTGCGCACTTCCTGGATGCGGGTCACCGCGCGCGAATAAGTGTCGGCGCCGTATTCCTGGTCGCGGAACACCGTCAGGCCTTCCTTCAGCGAGAGCTGGAACCAGTCGCGGCAGGTGACGCGGTCGCCGGTCCAGTTGTGGAAGTACTCGTGCGCGACGACGCGGTCGATGTTCAGGCCCAATCGTCGTCCACGAAGCGCTCGCGCATCTCGCACACGTCGAAGCCGGCGGCCTTCGCCTCGCCGAAGAAATGCGAGAGCGCGTGGACATGGTTGACGATCGCCACGGGCTCGCCGCTGTCGGGGTCCTGGTAGTGCGAGGGGATCCCTCGGAACATGAAGAACGGGTGAAAATCGACCACTGAGAGCCAACCGCGCGGCCGCAAGAGACGCCGAGCCTCGCCGAAGAACGCGGCGAGGTTCGCCACGTGACAGAGCGCCATGCTGGTGACGGCGCCGTCGAATCCGCCCGCTTCGAGCGTCGTCGCAGTGAGATCGGCGC
>JAYUHJ010000520.1:0-6804 GCA_043767065.1 Hyphomicrobiales bacterium
TACGCAACGAAGTCTTCGTAAAGAGTGACCCAGCAGGATGACAATCGATTATGATAAGGTCGTAGATTGAACGACATTCGGCGATAAACTTTGCAAACCTTTCTTCGATCGGTTTTGTATTCGCTTCAGCTTGCCCCAAGGCGACATACATTAGGTCAAGCGTCGAAGGTACGAGGTCCAGTGAAAATTTCTTACTTCGAGTCTCGAAGATTCGAGTAGCGATTTCCGATACCTTGGGCGGTGAAAAATTTCCTGGCACTTGCAGCTGAAACGGATTTAAATTGCTATCATCGTCTAGCAAAATAGCAATTGTTGTCTTTCGTTGTTTCTCGAGAGAGAAATATGTCTTCGGTGGTAGCAACGCTTGTGACATGTTGAATTGCGGATCATAGTCGATTGCTAACACCTTTCGCTTTTTGGCGCCGACTTGATAATGCGCCGCCAATCCACAGACGTGAACAGCAACCGTAGTTTTTCCAACTCCACCTTTCATATTCATTACGGTGATAACCGCGCTCATCGCCGCCCTCGTTCAATAGCCCATCTTGACATTACAACTTTTAGCTGCGTGACGGTCAATCGCTCCCTGTTCCCTAGGCGTAATCGCGTTACTCCGAAGGCGCGTCGCCCACATCCCCATCACTGCAATGCGCTAGTCTCGTGAGATAGAGCCAACCCCGCCCACCCATGCCCGCCACCCAATTCCATCTCACCACGGACTGGGCGTTCGACGCGCCGGTCGAGCCGGTCTGGCAGGCGCTGCGCGCGTAGCGCCCCGGCGCTAAAGCAGCTCGCTGAATTCCTCCACGCTGAATCCCGCCTGGCGGATGATCGAGCGCAGCGTGCCCGGCTTCAGGTCGCGGCCGGCGTGAACGGGCACGGTCACGGCGCGCGCCGGATCGCCGGGAAAGGCCATCACGTGATGACTGCCCGCGATGCGATCGGTGATAAAACCCGCCCGCATGAGCGCGCGCACGGCCCGCTTGCCGTCGACAACCGGGAGCCTGCCCGCCATGTCAGGCGGCGACGGTCACGCGACGGATTTCAGGAGCGGCGTCGGAAGGAATGGGAAGGCCGTGGTCGCGCCGGTAGTCGAGCACGGCGCGGATCGCCTCCTCGGCATTGGCGAGCGCCTCCGCTTCGCTGTCGCCCTCGGTGACGACTTCGGGCAAGGCGGGCACCAGCACGGTGAAGCCGCCGCCTTCCTGCGGTTCGAGAACGACCGAAAAGCTGTGGCTGCTCTTTGCCATTCGGATTCAATACCACGTTCGGGGCTCATTCGGAAGAACGAGACGGCTCAGAGGCAGGCCTTCTAGGCTGCCTCGGCCTTCGCCTTCGCGGTTGGGATCCTGCCGATCTCCTTCCGGAGCGCGCGTTCGGCGTGCCAGAGGTCGTGGGTCTGCTGCATCCGCAGCCAGAGGCCGGGCCCGTTGCCGCAGAACTTGCCGAAGCGCAGCGCCATGTCGGGCGTGATGGGCGCCTTCTCGGCCAGAATCCGGTGCAGATGCTGACGCGTGACGCCGAGCTTCTTCGCCACTTTCATCACCGGCTCGCCGATCGCCGGCAACACGTCCTCGCGCAGAATCGCGCCCGGATGCGTCGGCTCCCGGTTCGGATCGCGCGGACCTGCCGGGTATACGGTCTTGCTGCGCCTCGCCATTGTCATGCACCACGTGTCAAGCAATGGGTTATATGTGAACGATTGCGCCCGGTCTGGCCAGCCCATGAACACGCTCTCGATCGCGCTTTGCATCAGCATCGGCAGCTGCGTGGCGTGGCTGGTCGCGCTCTACACGCCCGCCGGCACCCCGTCGCTGCTGTGGAACTTTCCGCTCGGGATGGCGGGCGCGGCCCTGTGCGCGCTGGCGATCGCCTGGTTCGCTCCCTGGCTCGGCATCGCCGGATTGGTGATCGTGGGCCCGTTCGGCGCCGTTCTCATCATCGTGGCCGGCGACGCGATCATACGCGCCCTGAGGCGCCCTACTCCTCCGGCTCCGTCGTGAAGAACAGCGGATAGGCTTGCTCTTGCCGAGATCGGTCGCTTGCACGACAAGTTCTTTAGCCTTGGTCTCGGCCACGTCGCGGGTATAGACCGCGATGACGCAGGCGCCCTACTTCATCCGCTTCAGTCCGGCCAAGGCCGCCGCCGCTTGCCGTGAAGAATGCGCAAAATCGTGATCTTGCCTTCGATCACCTCGTAATAAAGGACGTAAGGATATCGGACGAGCGGCGCGCGGCGCACTCCCGGTGCGCCCGAAACTCGCTCGGCACCTTCTGGATGCTCCGCAATTTGATCGATCACCCGGCGCAAGCGCGCCTCCACGCGTTGAGCGCCGCGCGGGCTTGTGGTCCGTATGTAAGAGAGAATTTCGTCGAGTTCCGCGAGCGCAAGCCGGGAATAGGCAACCTTCATGCGCCGCGGTTCTTGGCAAATACCGCCTCGACTTCAGCCTCGGTTGCGACCTCGCCGCGCCGGACCGCGGCCTGAGCTTCTTCAATGGCACGCAGCTCATCCGCTGTCGGGTGATAGACCCCTTCTGCGATTTCGCGGTCGATCTCGATCGCGATCTCGGCGAGTTCGCGCTGCATCTCCTCCGGCCACTTCCTGGCGCGGTCAAGGACGTCTTTGAGCTTCGCAATCATGGTCGATTAATACCACGTTCGGGACTCATTCGAAATATGAAGGTTCCGCATGGATGGCCGGGTCAAGCCCGGCCATGACGACGTAGGAGATCGCCCCTACTCCTCCGGCTCGGTCGTGAAGAACAGCGGATAGCCCTTGCTCTTGCCGAGCTCGGTGGCTTCCTTGGCCTTGGTCTCGGCCACGTCGCGGGTATAGACCGCGATGACGCAGACGCCGCGCCGGTGCGCCGTCATCATCACGCGGTAGGCCTGATCCGCGTTCAGGCGGAACACGGCCTTCAGCACCGAGACGACGAATTCGCGCGGCGTGAAGTCGTCGTTGATCAAAATGACCTTGTAGAGCGGCGGCCGCTGGGTTTTCGTCTGGGTCTTGGTGCGGGTTTTGACGATCGTCTTGCTCATGATTGTAGAATATCGCGGATCAGGTCATCCCGTCATGCCCGCCCCCGGGTTAAACCCGGGGGTGACCCGGGCATCCACGTTTTGCCTCGCGGGGAGCCCAAGTCGTGGATCACCGGGTCTCGCCGCGCCGAGACGCCCGCTTTGCGGGCGGGCGCGGCGGCCCGTGATGACGGCCTTGCGCGTCACGACAACCCCGCCCGAACGCGCTAGCATCCCGGCATTCGGAGATTCGCCCATGAACCGCGACGTGAAGCGTTCGCTAGTACAATTCCTGGCAATACTGCTGCCCGGCCTGCTCGCCGCGGCCTTGCTCGGCACGCCCGCGCATGCGCTGACCAAGCAGGAGAAGATGGAAACCTGCAAGTTCGGCGCGACCGACCAGAAGCTCACGGGCGCGAAACAAAAAGCCTTCATCGCGCGTTGCATGGCCAACGAGCCCGCGCCGGGCAAAGGCAAAAAGAAAAAGGAAGACAAGAAGAAATAAGTCGCGGGGCCGCGGCCATGCGATGGGTGGCAGCGCAATCAATGGCCGGGCACACCGCACTGGCGGCGGCCCGGCCATCACTTCCTTAGGACTGCGCAGTCCTAACGATACGTTGGTTCAGACGACGATGATCATGCGCTCCGGCGCCTCGGTAGTGCGCCGGGCGGGATGCCGGATCGCGGGCAATTGCAGCACGGTCGCGCGCTGGCCTTCGACCAGCCTGGTCAGGAGCACGATCTGACCGCTGGGGAACTCCAGCGCGTCGTGGTGCGTCTCGATCAGGCCCCGGTCGACTTCCCGGAAGCGCGCGAGCCGCTCGCCGATCTTCTTGTTGGGGAACAGGCCGTAGCCGGCCTCACACTCCACGTCGCGCTCGAACGCAAGCTCCGTGCCCGGACGCAGGCAAACGGCCACATCCGCCTGCCCGACCGGAGCGAAGCCGCGCGTGATCGAGGTCGAAAAGCGCGCCGTCACCAGTTTGTCGCCGACCTCAGCAGGCCGGGACACCACGTTGTGCAGACTATAGTCACACATCGCAGGGACTCCTCTATGCAGGGCCCCGCTCAAAGGGACTCCAAGCCGGGCCCCCGTGCACAAATCGCAACAGAGGACAGTGGCGAAGCTGTGTCGGACGCCCGGCGATTCGCCACGATGCAACAGATTGTACGAAAATTGCGCGAGCTCCATCCGCCGGCGCCTTGTCCCGCGGCGCGTGCATGGCTGTCACGACAACTCCGCACGAAAGCGCTATCGTTTCGGTTTCGGCGCCCCGCCACGACCCGGCGCGCGCCGCACTTCACAGGGTCCATCGAGGATGGTTGCGATGTCAGGACTGCTCGTCAATCTCATCATCCAGGTGATCGCCGGGGCGTTCGGCGGCATCGTCGCCGGCGCCGTGATGAAGAACTACAGCCTCGGCACCATGGGCAACACGCTCGCGGGCGCGGTCGGCGGCGGCGTGGGCGGCTTTATCCTGTCGAGGCTCGTGCCGTCGCTGCAGAACGCGGCCTCGGCGCTCGATTGGGGCGCCTTCCTCGGCCTGGCCGCGATCAGCTTCGTCGCCGGCGCGATCCTCACGCTGGTCGCCGCCGTGATCAGGGATCGCACGGCCTGAGCCGCGCGCTTATTTCGGCGCCGGCTGTTTCGGCGGAAACTTCCGCTCGATCCAGGCCAGCATGCGCGCGATCGAGGGCCGCAGGAACGGCATATCCTGCGCGATCAGCACCAGCCCGAGCGGGATCAGCGACAGCCCGACGATCGGGAAAATGCCGATCAGGCCGATCAGGATCAGCAGGATCGCCGCCGGCATACGCACCAGGCGCGACGACGGCTTGCGCAGCCATCGCACGAATTGCGCCAGCCGGCTCGGCAGCCGCGCCGCCAGGCGCTCGACCTGCTCGTCGAGATCGGGTTCCGATGGGTTGCTCAAATGGGCCGCCCCCCCGCGGCGCTTCCTGCTCGCGGGGACGTTATCACCGGCCGGGGTGATTATCCTAGATTGTCCCGGTTTGAGGCGAAAATGGCCGGGCCAAGCCCGGCCATGACAACTACTGCCGCCACGGATCGTAGCTGCCGAAGGTCCAGATGTGGCCCTCGGGGCCGCGGCAGGTGTAGTCGCGGCCGCCATAATCCTCGTCCTTGATGTCGATCACGATCTCGGCGCCGGCGGCCTTGGCGCGCGCATGATGCGCGTCGACGTCCTTGACCACGATATAGGCGGTCTGAGTCTCGCCGCCGGCCTCATCGGGCTGCTTCATCAGCTTGCTGAACTCCGTGTCGCGCACGGGCCCGAGCATGATCATGCCGTTGCCGAGCGTAAGCTCGGCATGCTCGACGCCGCCGCTCTCGCCACGATAGACCGCCTTCTCCTTGAAGCCGAAGGCTTGGCACAGGAATTCGACCGCCTTGTTCGGATCGCGATAGCGCATGGCCGGGATGATGCTGCCGCCCGCGCTCTTGCCGCTCGCGCTCTTGCCACCCGAAGTCTTGGCCGGAGCATTCTTGCGCGCCTTTTTCACTCCGGACTTCTTCGCTTTCTTTCCCACTTTCTTGCTCGCCTTCCTGCTCGCCTTCCTACTTGCCTTCTTGGCCATGGACCTCTCCTCTGCATCCGCCGAAGCTGGCGCGATATCTAGGGCCCGACCGTGACGGTCCTGTGTTATTGAGGCCAGCCTGCGCGACTTTCCACGGCGTGCGGGCGAGTTCGGTTGACTTAGGGACCCCCGGCCCGTTCAATGTCCCCGGCTCTGGAGGCCGGAGCCGAAAACGATCCAATGTGGGGGCGATAATGCGCGTAGCCGTGGCGTTCACGCTGTTTATTTCGGCATCGGTGGCCGCGGCAGCTGCCTATGCGCAAAGCGTTCAGCGCCCGCCCGTGCCTACCGCCGCGACTACGACTGCCGCGCCGCAAGCCACACCCGCGCCGGCTCCCGCCCGTGCGCCCGCCCCTGCAGCCACCGCCTGCGCCAACCCGGATGCGATCGGCCTCGCGCGCACGGTCGAGATCGACACCACCGGCGGCCCCGGCTTCGGCAACGAGCATTTCAAGCAGCACGATTTCCTGCGCCTGAACGAGGTGGTCCTCACCTTCGACGACGGGCCATGGCCGAACAACACAGCAGCCGTGCTCAAGGCGCTCGCCGACCATTGCACCAAGGCCACCTTCTTCCCGATCGGCAAGCACGCGGTCTGGTATCCGGATATCCTGAAGCAGGTCGCGGCGGCCGGACACACGATCGGCAGCCACACCTGGTCGCACCGCAACCTCGCCGGAATGCCGGCCGCCAAAGCCAAGGAAGAGATCGAGAAGGGCGTCAGCGCGGTCGCCTATGCGCTGGGCCGGCCGGGCGATCCGTTCTTCCGCTTCCCGGTGCTGAAACATCCGCCGGAGCTGGTCACCTATCTCGGCGAGCGCAATATCGGCATTTTCTCCACCGACATGGACTCGTTCGACTTCAAGATGCGCCGCCCCGAACAGGTGATCGAATCCGTACTCGCCAGACTCAAGAAGCACGGCAAGGGCATCGTGCTGATGCACGACTTCCAGCAAGCTACCGCCGCGGGGGTGTCCGATTTGCTGAAGCAGCTTAAAGAGGGCGGCTACAAGATCGTGCACATGAAGGCGAAGGACCCGGTGAAGACGCTGCCGGAATATGACGAGGCCGTCGCCAAGGATGAGGTCAAACTGCCAACCGTAAGCCAGCGGCCGACCTCGAGCGTGGTGCGCACGGTCGAATAAGCTTTTCGATTTCGTATTTCCCCCTACCGCGCGCCGC
>JAYUHJ010000521.1:0-2873 GCA_043767065.1 Hyphomicrobiales bacterium
AACAGCGCTTCGGCGATGCCGGGCGCCACCACCGCAAGGCTGGTGTTCTTGGAGGCGGCGATCGCCTGGAAGCTCGTCATGATTCCCCAGACTGTGCCCAAGAGGCCGATGAAGGGGCCCGACGAGCCGACCGAGGCCAGCACCAGCAACTGACGCTCCATCCGGTCCACCTCGCGGGCGATGGTGACATCCATCACCTTCTCGATGCGCTCGGAGAGACCGGTGAGAGTCCGCGCGCCGCCTTCGTAGGTGCGCTTCCATTCGCGCATGGCGGCGACGAACAGCGTGGCCATCGGGTTGCCAGGCCGCGCCTGCACCGAGCGATACAATTCCTCGAGGCTCTGGCCCGACCAGAACAATTCCTCGAAGCGATCCATCTGCCGCCTGGTGCGGCCGAGCAGAATCCATTTGTCGATGACGATGGCCCAGACCCAGACCGAGGCGACCATCAGCCCGATCATGATCGCCTTGACCAGAAAGTGCGCCGACCAAAACAAGCCCCAAAGCGAGAGGTCGGCGGCGGGGGCGGCTAGTTCGGGATTCATGATCAAACCTCGGCTGTCCCAATCCTGCAGGGAGCGGAACGCCGTATTTGGAACAAATGCCTTGGGCTTGCCCGCGAGGGCTGGCGCGGCGGAATTCG
The DNA here is from genome assembly GCA_043767065.1 of Hyphomicrobiales bacterium. Taxonomy (GTDB): domain Bacteria; phylum Pseudomonadota; class Alphaproteobacteria; order Rhizobiales; family Xanthobacteraceae; genus JAHFPN01. The sequence goes on from JAYUHJ010000521.1 coordinate 644, forward strand.
GCCCAACAGGCTTAGGGGCCTGAACGACACCGAATATCTGTCCAAACTTGGGCGCGTTGCACCCCGTCCTCAGCGGACTCAGCGCCTGCCGTCGTTAATGTCCGGTTAGCGGCTTTGCGGCGCTTTCTAGGCGCCCATGGCTTTGCGCAGCGCGGCCGGGATGCGCTGGGCCTTGCCGCCACCAATGCACGCCACGCGGACCTCCGCCTCGACCAGCACCTCGTCCCCTCGCGCTACGACTTGCCGCAGCGTGATCGAAGCGCCGGCTATGTCCTTATGCTCGGTCCGCACCTCGACCACGTCGTCGATGCGGGCGGGCTTGAGGAAATCGATCTGCATGGAGCGCACGACGAAGGCTAAGCCCCCCATTTCGGCGGCGGCTTCGGCGAACAGCGCGCCCTGTTCTACACCGAGGAGGCGCAGATAGTCGGACCGGCCGCGCTCCATGAAGCGCAAATAGCTCGCGTGATAGACGAAGCCGGAGAAATCCGTGTCTTCGTAATAGACGCGCACCGGCAAGACATGGCCGCCTTGGACGAGGCGGCCGGCGAGGTGGGCGTAGGATTCGGCCCCGCTCATTCCTCGCCCTGATCGAAGAGGGGCATCTGCGACGGATCGCGCGGCGGCTCTGTGATGCCGAGATGCTTGAAGGCGTGCGCGGTCAGCATGCGGCCGCGCGGCGTGCGCTGGAGCAGGCCCTGCTGCACCAGGAACGGCTCGATGATTTCCTCGATGGCGTCGCGCGGCTCCGAAAGCGCGGCGGCCAGCGTATCGACGCCCACGGGTCCGCCCGCATAGTGGAGTGCGATCGCGGAGAGATAGCGCCGGTCCATGGCGTCGAGCCCGGCGGCATCGACTTCGAGCTCGATGAGCGCACGGTCGGCGGCCTTGCGATCGATGGTGCTGGCGCCTTCCACCAGCGCGAAATCGCGTACGCGCTTCAACAGGCGTCCGGCGATGCGCGGCGTGCCGCGGGCGCGTCGCGCGATCTCATGCGCACCGTCGGCGCCAATGCCGATGCCGAGCACGCGCGCGCCGCGCGTGACGATGGTCTCCAGTTCTTCCACCGCGTAGAAGCCGAGCCGGATCGGGATGCCGAAGCGGTCGCGCAGCGGCGTCGTGAGCAGGCCCGAGCGCGTGGTGGCGCCGATCAGCGTGAAACGCGCCAGATCGATCTTCACCGAGCGCGCGGCCGGGCCTTCGCCGATGATGAGATCGAGCTTGTAGTCCTCCATGGCCGGATAGAGGATTTCCTCGATCGCCGGATTGAGCCGGTGAATCTCGTCGATGAACAGCACGTCGCGGTCCTCGAGATTGGTCAAGAGCGCCGCGAGATCGCCGGCCTTGGCGATCACCGGCCCAGCGGTGGAGCGGAAGTTGACGCCGAGCTCGCGCGCGATGATCTGCGCGAGCGTGGTCTTGCCGAGCCCGGGCGGGCCCACGAGCAGGACGTGGTCGAGCGCTTCCTTGCGCTGCTTTGCCGCCTCGATGAAGACGCTTAGATTAGCGCAGGCCTTCTCCTGGCCGATGAATTCGGAAAGCCGCTGCGGACGCAGGTTCGGCTCTGCGACGTCGTCGTCGCGGACTTCCGGTGTGACCAGCCGCCGGCTCATCGCGCCAGCTCCTTGAGGCTCGCGCGGATCAGGATTTCGGCCGTCGCCTTGTCGCCTGAGGAACGCATCGCCGCCGAGACGGCGGCACTTGCTTGAATCTCGCCGTAGCCGAGATTGATCAGCGCCGAGACTGCGTCAGACACCGGCTGTGGCGCGCGTCGTTCGGCGAGATCGCCCTGCAGGCGGATCACGGCCGGATCGACGCTGGCAAATGCCGGCGCCTTGTCCTTCAACTCGGTGGCGATGCGCTGCGCGAGCTTGGGCCCGACGCCGGGCGTGCGGGAAATCTGCACGCGATCGCCGAGCGCGATGGCGTTGGCAAGTTCAGCGACCTTCAGCGTCGAGAGCACGCCGAGCGCGACCTTGGTGCCGACGCCCTGCACCTCGAGCAGAATCTTGAACCATTCGCGCTCGAGGTCGCTGGCGAAACCGAACAGTTTGATCTGGTCCTCGCGTACATGGGTTTCGATCGAGAGCGTCGTCGCCTCGCCCACCGGCGGAAGCGCCTGCAGCGTGCGCGCGGAGCAATGCACGAGATAACCGACGCCATGCACATCGAGCAGCACGTGGCCCTCGCCGTAGGTGTCGATGACGCCGCGCAGCTTGCCGATCATCGC
>JAYUHJ010000522.1:0-2866 GCA_043767065.1 Hyphomicrobiales bacterium
CTGGTAACGCTGGCCGGGCGGCCCCTAGGCATAGCGCCGACCGGCCGTTGAACGGGTCGCGCACGGCGAAGGAGACTGCTATAAATTCCGGCAGTGGGGGCGGGAGGTAGTGCTGTCATGCGGCATTCATCGAAGCGGCGGGTAATGCCTTTGCGGCCGGGCTTCGCCATTCTGCTTGCCGGCCTCACGGTCGCGGGCTGCGCTTCGGTCGAGAGTGTGCTGGGTCCGATGGGCAATATTTTCTCATCAACGCCCGCTCCACCAGGACAGCAGGTGCCCGGACAAATCTACGAAGGGGCCGCCGATGTACCCTATGCCACTGGGCCGACGCGCACCTCGGACGTAGATTGCCCGCAAGTCACCGTGCGAACCGGCGCCGCCACTTGGCAGATTCCACCGGGAACCGGTCCCACCAACATCCGCTATCAGGCATCGCTCGGTCAGTTGGCGCGCGAGTGCGCCGTGCTCGGCGAAGCCATGACGGTGCGGGTCGGCGTCGAAGGGCGCGTGCTGGTCGGGCCGAAAGGCGGCCCGGGCGCCGTCAGCATTCCGGTGCGGATCGCGGTGATCCATGAAGGCCCGCAGCCGCGAACGCTGTGGACCAAGTTCTATTCGATACCGGTGACGGTCGGGCAGGGCACGACGCAAGCCGCCTTCGCCCAGGTCGAGGACGACGTCACCTTCCAGCTGCCGGCAAACAAGAATGAGCTCGCGCAGTACGTCGTCTATGTCGGCTTCGATCCGCAGGGAGCCACTCCTGCAGCGCGGCCGAAGCAAAAGGCGGCACCCAAACAAGCCAAGGCGAAGCCCAAGGCTGCGCCCAAGGGCGCACCCCCGCCGGCGGCAGCGCCGCCGCAGCAGCAATTCGCACCGCCGCCCGGCACATTCGCGCCGCCGCCACCGCCACCGGCGCGCTAGCAAACACGAAACGCCGCCCCAGGGGGCGGCGTTTTCGATTCTGGTTCACCGGGTTTCGGATTAGCCTGAAATTCAGCCGAGGCGGGCCTTCACGTCGCGGATCGCGGCGGTGAGCACGTCGTCGGCGGTCTTGCCCTTCACGGCATCGGAAAGCACCAGTTCGGCCGCCTTGGCTGCGGCTTCGGCCGCGGCGGCGCGCACATCGGCGAGCGCCTGGGTTTCGGCCTGGGCGATCTTGGTCTCCGCCTGCTTGGTGCGGCGGGCGACGAACTCCTCCAGGCGCCGCTTGCCTTCGGCCGCGAGCTCGTTGGCCTCGGTGCGGGCCTGGGCAAGGATCGCCGCAGCCTCGCGCTCGGCTTCGCGCTGCTTGGCTTTGTACTGATCGAGCAGGCCTTTCGCTTCTTCCTTGAGACGGCGCGCCTCGTCGAGCTCGTTCTTGATGCGGTCGCGGCGCGAGTCGAGTGAGGACAGAACCGAGCGGTGGGCTCCGGCGCGCCAGATCAGCGCGATGAAGATCACGAAGGCGACCGCGACCCAGAATTCGGCTTCGTAGAGGTAGAGCAAGCCCGTCTCCTCAGTGCAGTGCTGTATCGACCGCGCGCTCGAGCGCGGGTTTGGCGGGCGGCGTGCCTAGAAGCCGCTCGACGATGGCGCCCGCGGCTTCGATGGCGATGCCGCGCACCTCTTTCATCGCCGCGCTACGGGTTGCCTCGATCTTGCGCTCGGCATCGGCCAGATGCTGGCCGAGCGAGGCTTCGAGCTCGGTGCGGCGGCGGGCGGCTTCGGCCGCGACCTTCTGCTGATGCTCGGCGACCGCCGCCTGGGCGCGGGCGCGGGCGTCGGCCAGCGATTTCTCGTAGGCGGCGATCGCGGTCTCGCTCTCGCCCTTGAGCCTGCCCGCCTCGGCGAGGTCGGAAGCGACCCGCGCGCGGCGCACTTCGAGGATCGACGCGATCCGCGGCAGTACGAGGCGCGCGAGCAGGAGATAGAGCAGACCGAAGGCGATCGCGAACCACACCAGCTGCGAGCCGAAATGCTCGGGCGCGAATGGCGGAAACGGCCCCTTGGCTTTGGGGCCGCCTTCCTTCTGGGTGCTCGCGGACGCCGCCATGACGGCTCAGAGTGCGAAGAGCAGCAGCAGCGCGATCAGCAGCGAGAAGATGCCGAGCGCTTCGGTCACGGCGAAGCCGAAGATCAGGTTGCCGAACTGGCCTTGCGCGGCGGACGGGTTGCGCAGTGCGGCGGCGAGGTAATTGCCGAAGATGGTGCCCACGCCGATGCCGGCGCCGCCCATGCCGATGCAGGCGATGCCAGCGCCGATATATTTGGCAGCCATTGGATCCATTTGTTGCTCCTGTTGGTAGCGAAGGGGTTGAACCGAGTCCTCAGTGTCCGTGGCCGGGATGCAGCGCGTCGTTCAAGTAAATGCAGGTGAGCATGGTAAAGACGTAAGCTTGCAGGAAAGCGACCAGAAGTTCGAGCGCGGTGAGCGCCACGGTCATGCCGAGCGGCAGGATGCCGACGACGAAGCCGAAGAAGCCGAGGCCGGTGGCGAGCAAGCCGATGAAACTGGCGAACACTTTCAGCGTGATGTGGCCGGCCAGCATGTTGGCGAACAATCGCACCGAGTGCGACAGCGGCCGCGACAGGAACGAGATGATTTCGATCAGGGTCACCAACGGCAGGATATAGATCGGCACGCCGCTCGGGACGAAGATGCGGAAGAACCGGAAGCCGTTCTTCCAGATTCCGTAGCCGAGAACGGTGAAGAACACGATGAGCGCAAGAGCGGCGGTCACCACGATGTGGCTGGTGACGGTGAAGAAGCCGGGGATCAGGCCGAGCAGGTTCAGCACCAGGATGAAGCTGAACAGCGTGAACACGAGCGGGAAGAAGCGCATGCCTTCCTCGCCGGCGGTTTGCCGGATCATGTCGGCGACGAATTCGT
>JAYUHJ010000523.1:0-2858 GCA_043767065.1 Hyphomicrobiales bacterium
CGAACGCACCGTCGGCGCCGCGCGCGGCCACGACCGAGATTTCGCGCTCGAAAGCGATGAATTGCTCCAGGATCGAAGGCTGCCGCTTTAGCTCCTGCCAGGCCGCCTCGGCCTGTTCCGGCTTCTCGATCGCTGCCTGGCCTTTGCCGTCATAGCCCAGCCGCAGCGTCTTCAACACCGCTGGCGTGCCGATCCGCGCGAGCGCGGCCTTCAGCTCCGCGCTCGAAGTCACCGGCGCATAGGGCGCCGTCGCGATTCCAAGCCCGGCGATGAAATTCTTCTCCACCAGCCGGTCCTGGGTGTTGGCGAGGACCTTCGGCCCCGGGAGCACCGGCTTGCGCGCGGCGAGGAATTCCGCGCTCGCCGCCGGCACGTTCTCGAACTCGTAGGTGATGCGGTCCACCGCGTCGGCGAAGCGCGCGAGCGCCGCCTTGTCCTCGTAGGGCGCGCAGGTCTTCGCCTGCACGACCTCGAAGGCGCAGGAATCCGCCTCCGGCGAATAGACATGGCACCTGAGCCCGAGTTTTTCCGCCGCCTGCGCCAGCATGCGCCCGAGCTGGCCGCCGCCGAGAATGCCGATCGTTGCGCCCTTCGGGAGGGCAGGGAGGCTTGCGGCCATCGGGCGTCAGCGCGGGCGCTTCTTGATCTTGGCGGTCTGCCGCGCGCGGAACGTCTCCAGGCGTTTGGCGAGCGCGCGGTCCTCGAGCGCGAGCACGGCGGCCGTGAGCAGCGCGGCGTTGATTGCGCCGGCTTCGCCGATGGCGAGCGTGCCGACCGGAATCCCCGCCGGCATCTGCGCGATCGAAAGGAAACTGTCGACGCCCTTGAGCGCTCTGGACTTGATCGGCACGCCGAGCACCGGCAGCGAGGTGAGCGAGGCGGTCATGCCGGGGAGATGCGCGGCGCCGCCCGCGCCCGCGATGATGATCTTGAAGCCTTCGCCGCGCGCGCCCTTGGCGAATTGATAGAGGCGGTCCGGCGTGCGGTGCGCCGAAACGATGCGCGGTGCGAAGCCGACTTTCAGCTTCTTCAGCGTCGCCGCGGCATGACGCATCGTCTTCCAGTCGGACTGGCTGCCCATGATGATGGCGACTGGACGCTTTCCGGCGGACATGACTTGGCACCTCTGGCGCGAGTAAGCCGGTATTTATAGGTGCGCGAACTGGGCTGGCAAGCGGCGCATCAGCGCGACAGGAACGGCTGCATGCCGTCGCGCGCGAGCTCGTCGGCGCGCTCGTTCTCTTCGAGCCCGGTATGTCCGCGCAGCCAGTGCCAGCTTACTTCGTGGCGAGCGGCGGCCGCATCGAGCCGCTGCCACAGGTCGATGTTCTTGACCGGCTTGCGGTCAGCGGTGCGCCAGCCGTTCTTCTTCCACTTGGCGATCCACTCGGTGATGCCGGACTTCACATATTGCGAGTCGGTATAGAGATCGACCTCCGCGGGCCGATCGAGCGCCTCGAGCGCCTTGATCGCGGCGGTGAGTTCCATGCGGTTGTTCGTGGTCTGCGCCTCGCCGCCCTGGATCTCGCGCAGCTCCGGCCCGAAGCGCATGACGACGCCCCAGCCGCCCGGCCCCGGGTTGCCCGAGCAGGCTCCGTCGGTGTGGATAACGACGCGTCCCTTCATGCGGCGAGCCCGTAGTCGCGCGCGTGGTCGATGCGCTGGTGGAAGCGGAGCTTCTTCAGATATTCGAGCGGATCCTTGGGCCGCACCAGCGCACCGGCGGGCACATCGAGCCAATCGACCAGCCGCGTCAGCAGGAAGCGCAACGCCGCGCCGCGGGCCAAGAGCGGCAGCGCCTCCAACTCCTCGGCCGACGGTGCGCGCACATCGAAATAGCCCGAGAGCAACGCCCGGCCCTTGGTGACATTGTAGGAGCCGTCCGGCTCGAAGCACCAGGCGTTCAGGCAGATCGCCAGATCGTAGGACAACAGATCGTCGCATGCGAAATAGAAATCGATCAGGCCCGAGAGCTTGCCGCCGAGGAAGAACACATTGTCGGGGAAGAGATCGGCGTGGATCACGCCGCGCGGCAAGTGCTGCGGCCATTGCGCCGACAGGTGCGCGATCTCGTCGGCGATGACTTTCTGCAGTCCCGGCGCCACCTCGTCGGCGCGCTTTCCCGCCAGGCGCGCAAGCGGCTCCCAGCCGGAAAGGGCGAGCGCGTTCTTGCGGTGCAGTTTAAAATCGTTGCCGGCCAGATGCAGTTGCGCGAGCGCCCGGCCTACCGCCGCGCAGTGCGATACGTTCGGCCGCCGCACCGATACGCCTTCGAGGAAAGTGACGATGGCGGCGGGTTTGCCGGCGAGCTGACCGAGCGCCTCGCTCTTTTTATTCTTCACCGGCTGCGGGCAAGTGATCCCGCGTGCGGCGAGATGCTCCATCAGGCCGATGAAAAACGGCAGGTCGGCAGCAGCGACGCGCTTTTCATAGAGGGTCAGGATGAAATAGCCGCGCTCGGTATGCAGCAGAAAATTGGTGTTCTCGACGCCCTCGGCGATGCCCTTGAACGACATGAGCGCGCCGAGATCGTAGCCCGCTAGGAACTTCGACAGTTCCTCTTCGCCGACATCGGTATAGACGGCCATAATCCTACTCCGCCGCGTCTTCGCGCAGTTCGCGCGGCAGCGGAAAAAACACGTCCTCGTCGGCGGTCGAGACGCTCTCGACCGTAACTTCGTAGCGCGCGGCGAAGGCGTCGATGATTTCCTCGACCAGCACCTCGGGTGCCGACGCCCCGGCGGTGAGACCGAGGCTCTTGATCGAGCCGAACACCGACCAATCGATATCGTCGGCGCGCTGCACCAGCGCGGCCACGCGGCAGCCGGCGCGCTCGGCCACCTCGCGCAGGCGCTGCG
>JAYUHJ010000524.1:0-6733 GCA_043767065.1 Hyphomicrobiales bacterium
AGGCTCCTGCCCGCGTGGGCAGAGTGACGCAGGAGCAACGATGCTGCAAGGCTGGGTCGTTGTCGGCATTGCGCTCGCCTATATCGGATTTCTATTCGGAGTGGCGAGCTACGGCGACCGCATGCGCGCCCGCTGGGGCGCGCGCGGCAGCCGCCCGCTGATCTATCCGCTTTCGCTCGCGGTCTACTGCACCTCATGGACCTTCTTCGGCTCGGTCGGCCTCGCCTCCAAGCAGGGGCTCGACTTCCTCACCATTTATTTGGGGCCGATCCTGATGATCGGCCTCGGCTACCCGCTGATCCTGAAGATGCTGCGGCTCGCCAAGACGCAGAACATCACCTCGATTGCCGACTTCATCGCCGCGCGCTACGGCAAGAGCCAGCTCGTCGCTGCGATCGTGACATTGGTCGCCGTGATCGCAGTTGTGCCCTATATCGCGCTGCAGCTGAAAGCCGTTTCCACTTCGCTGCTGACTATCCTCGGCCCGCAGCAGATTTCGGTGATCTCGATCCCGATCGTCGGCGACCTCGCACTCTTGGTCGCCGTCACCATGGCCGCGTTCGCGGTCTTGTTCGGCACGCGCCACATCGACGCCACCGAGCATCAGGAAGGCCTGATGCTCGCGATCGCGACCGAGTCGTTGATCAAGCTTGTGGCGTTCCTCGTGGTCGGAATTTTCGTGACCTTCTACCTGTTCGACGGCCCGCGCGACCTGCTCGCCAAGGCGGCCGCCAAGGGCGACATCCTTCCGGTCTTCACCGATGGCATCAATCCAGCGACCTGGATCACGATGACGTTGCTGTCCTTCCTCGCCATCGTTCTATTGCCGCGCCAATTCCACGTCACAGTGGTCGAGAACAATGCCGAGGAGGATGTGCGGCGTGCCTCCTGGCTGTTTCCGCTCTACCTAGTGCTGATCAACCTGTTCGTCGTGCCGATCACGATCGCCGGCCTGGTGCTGTTTCCCAAGGGCAGCGTCGACAGCGACATGTTCGTGCTGGCGCTCCCGCTCTCGGCCGGCGCCGAGACCATGGCACTGCTGGCATTCATCGGCGGCCTCTCCGCCGCGACCGCCATGGTCATCGTCGAGAGCATCGCTGTCTCCATCATGGTGTCGAACGACATCGTGGTGCCGTTGATCTTGCGCGGCCGCGGCATCGGCACGGTGCTCGGTCAGGGCGCCAACCGCGAGGACATGGGCAAGCTTCTGTTGCGCTCCCGCCGCTTCGCGATCTTCGGCGTGCTGCTGCTCGCCTATCTCTACTATCACACGGCCGGCGAGGCGCAGCTCGCGCAGATCGGACTCCTGTCGTTCGCGGCCGTCGCGCAATTCGGCCCGGCTTTCTTCGGCGGGCTATTCTGGCAAGGCGCGACCGCGCGCGGCGCGATCGCGGGACTCGCGATCGGCGTCGGCGTCTGGGCCTATACGCTCCTGCTGCCGAGCTTCGTCGCCACGGGGTTCCTCGACCGAACGATCCTCGACCTCGGCCTGTTCGGCATTCAAGCCCTCAGACCGCAAGCTTTGTTCGGCATCGACGCGGCCCCGCTCACCCACGGCGTGTTCTGGAGCCTCGGGCTCAATGTGCTGGCCTTCATCGGCGTCTCGCTCGTCACCTCCGCGACGCCGATCGAGCGCATGCAGGCCAGCGTATTCGTGCGCTCCGAAAGCGCCCCGATGGCGCCGGGCTTCCGGCTCTGGCGCTCGTCCGTCACCGTCGGCGAACTCATCGCCACCGTCTCCCGCTATCTCGGCGAGGAACGAACGCGCCGCTCCTTCGAAAGCTTCGCCCAGACGCGGCGCCTGTCGCTTGAGCCCGCAAGCGAAGCCGACATCCACCTGCTGCGCTATGCCGAGCACATCCTCGCGTCGGCGATCGGCGGCGCTTCCTCGCGTCTCGTGCTGTCGCTGCTCTTGCGCAAGGGCGCGGTGTCGCCGAAGGCGGCGCTAAAACTGCTCGACGACGCCTCCGCTGCAATCCAGTACAACCGCGAAATCCTCCAATCCGCCCTCGATCACGTGCGCCAGGGCATCGCCGTGTTCGACAAGGATCTGCAGCTGATCTGCTGGAACCGGGAGTTCGGTGAGATGTTCGACCTGCCGCCCGACCTGGTGCGGGTCGGCGTCGGCCTCGACCAAATCCTGCGCCGCACCGCCGACCGCGGCGATTTCGGCCCCGGACTGGTCGAGCACCTCGTCGCCGACCGGATCGAACGCTACACGACGCGCACCGAGAGCTTCCAGGAACGCCTGCCGATGCGCGGCATCGTGGTCGAGGCACGCTCCAACCCCATGCCCGACGGCGGCTTCGTCGTTACCTATACGGACATCACGCCCACGGTCGAGGCGGCCGAGGCGCTCGAGCGCGCCAACGAGAATTTGGAGCGGCGCGTCCATGAGCGCACCGAGGAGCTGACACGCCTCAATCAAGCGCTCGCCCGCGCCAAGTCGGAGGCCGACGAAGCGAACATTTCCAAGACCCGATTCCTCGCCGCCGCCAGCCACGACATCTTGCAGCCGCTGAACGCGGCGCGGCTCTATGCGACGAGTCTGGTCGAACGCAAGAGCATGGGCGAGGACGCCAAGCTCGCCGCCAATATCGACGCGTCGCTGGAGGCGGTCGAGGAAATCCTCGGCGCACTGCTCGATATCTCCCGCCTCGACACCGGCGCGATGAAGCCGGATCTCTCGAGCTTCGCCATCGACGAAATCCTGAGCCAGCTCGAAGTTGAGTTCGCTCCGCTCGCGGCGGAGAAGGGGCTCCGGCTCACCTTCATACCGTCCTCGCTCGCGGTGCGGACCGACCGGCGGCTCCTGCGCCGGCTCTTGCAGAACCTCGTCTCCAACGCGGTCAAATACACGCCCAAAGGACGCGTGCTCGTCGGCTGCCGCCGCCGGCGCGGCCGCGTCCGCGTCGAGATCACCGACACCGGGCTCGGCATCCCGACCTCGAAGCAGAAGATCGTGTTCAAGGAATTTCACCGGCTGGACCAGGGCGCCAAGGCCGCTCGCGGCCTCGGCCTCGGTCTTTCGATCGTGGAACGCATCGCCCGCATCCTCGATCACAAGATCGACCTGCGCTCGGCGCCCGGAAAAGGCTCGACATTCTCCGTGGAACTGCCTGTCGCGGCCGCGGTCACCGGCAAGGCTGCCGCACGGCCCGCGGCGGCAGTTCCGGCGACACCGCTCGAAGGCGTCATCGTGCTGTGCATCGAAAACGAGCCGCAAGTGCTGGCCGGCATGGAGGCGCTGTTGTCGAACTGGGGCACGCATGTGCTCGGAGCCCCCGACCTCGCTACCGCGCTCGAGCTGATCAAGAAGAGCGGCGTGCGACCGGATGTGTTGCTCATCGACTATCACCTGGACGAGAGCAACGGCATCGAGGCCATCGTCCGGCTCAGACAGGATTACGGCGCGGATCTGCCGGCCGTGTTGATCACCGCCGACCGCAGCCCGAAGGTGCGTGAGGACGCGCGCACGATCGACGTGTCCGTGCTGAACAAGCCGGTGAAGCCGGCGGCGCTCCGCGCCTTCCTGGCGCAGTGGCGCGTCGCGCGCCCGGCGGCCGAGTAGGCTCCCTCAATCGATCAATTGACCGACTGCGGCCACTGTCCGACTTCGATCTTCGCCGCCGCGATCACCGCCTGCGTCCGGCTTTCGACCCCGAGCTTCTGCAGGATCGCCGAGACGTGCGCCTTCACCGTCGCCTCGGACACGCTGAGCTCGTAAGCGATCTGCTTATTGAGCAGCCCTTCCGACAGCATCATCAACACGCGAACCTGCTGCGGCGTGAGCGTCGAGAGCCGCTGCACCAGCTCGCGCGTCGTCTTGTCGGAACCACCGGAAAGATCGACGTCGGGCGGCGTCCACACTTCGCCCGCGAGCACCCGGCGAATCGCCTCGCGCATGATGTCGACGCCGAGCGTCTTTGGCAGGAAACCGGACGCGCCGAATTCCATGCAGTGCCGGATGACATCGGGCTCCTCGGTCGCCGACACGACGACCACCGGAACGCCGGGAAACTGCGCGCGCAAATAAAGCAGACCGGAAAAGCCGCGCACGCCCGGCATCGCAAGATCGAGCAGCACGAGATCCATGTCCGCTTCGCGCTCCAGCAACTTCTGCAATTCGTCGAAACCGCCCGCCTCGTAAATTTTCGCCGCGCTGAACTGCGCGGATACCGCTGCCTTGAGCGCGCCGCGGAACAGCGGATGGTCGTCGGCGATGACGAAGCGATAGGACGCGGACGCTTCCAAGGAACCGAACCTCCCCGCCCTGCGCGGGCGGTGCGGGGAATATAGCGCAGCACGAGCCATTCTCCGGTAGGAAAGGAGGCGCGTCGGAACCGCGGGAATCGGGGCGGCGGGGCACATAACTTTCGCCGCGTCATAGTGCGATGCAGAACTATCAGCGAGCGGTTTCGGCTCCCGCAGCGCGAGAAAATCTTGAGCTAATTCAATCGCTTATTATCAAAGGGGGCGTCGAAAGTCGTATAGGGACGCTAGTTAACGCGGTGTTAATGTTTTGGGCAAGGACCCGCGCCGGCAAGAAAATGAGCGTGGGCCGTGACTTTCGGAGGCGGCGCCTTTCGGTTCTTAGAAATCCGGCAGACGGCGTTTCCTCGACTCGAGGTAGGGGCGATGCGGCATGGCTGTGCCGCGAGCCGCAGCGCATAGGAGGGCTAGAGCCAATGAGTACCGCCAAGGACCAAGTACGAGACGACGCACACTGGAAGAAGACGACCAACCTGATGCTGATCCATCTCGGGATCTGGTTTTTCTTCGGTTATGTGATCCACTTTTTCGTATCCAGCTTGAACAAGATCGTCATCTTCGGCTTCCCGCTCGGCTTCTACGTTGCCGCGCAGGGCTCGCTGATCGTGTTCGTGGTGATGCTGTTCGTCTTCGCCAGACAGCAGGACAACATCGACCGCGAATTCGGCGTGGCCGAAGAAGACTGAGGGGGATGAACCATGGCAACGCAAACCGCTTCCACCGCCGAATTCACCAAGCAACTGGGGCGCATGTACGGGACGTACACCGGCGCCTTCCTCGGTTTCATCGTCCTGCTCGCGATCTTCGAATGGATGGGTGTTCCGAACCGGGTTATCGGCTATCTGTTCGTGTTCTTCACGCTCGCGGTCTACGCCGTCATCGGCGTGATGACGCGGACGGCGCAGGTTTCCGAATATTATGTCGCCGGCCGGCGCGTGCCGGCCTTCTACAACGGCATGGCGACCGGCGCCGACTGGATGTCGGCGGCGAGCTTCGTCGGCATGGCCGGCACGCTCTTCCTGCTCGGCTATGACGGCCTCGCCTGGGTGCTCGGTTGGACCGGCGGCTTCGTGCTGGTTTCGATCCTGATCGGACCGTACCTGCGCAAGTTCGGCGCCTACACCGTGCCCGACTTCATGTCGTTCCGCTTCGGCGGCAACTTCGCCCGCTTTCTCGCGGTGGTCGTGCTGGTCTGCTGCTCCTTCACCTACGTGACGGCGCAGATCTTCGGCACCGGCCTCATCGCGTCGCGCTTCCTCGGCATGCAGTTCGAGGTCGCGGTGTTCGTGGGCCTCGTCGGCATCCTGCTGTGCGCGATGCTGGGCGGCATGCGGGCGGTGACCTGGACGCAGATCGCCCAGTACATCGTGCTGATCGTCGCCTACCTCACGCCGATCATCATCCTGTCCACCATGAAGTACGGGGTTCCGATCCCGCAGCTCATGTACGGACAGGCTCTTCTAGAGATTACGGCCCGCGAAGCGCAGATGGTGCAGCAGGGCCTGGCGACACTGTGCTCGGCCGCGGCTTGCGGCCCGGGAACGCTGAAGCCGCACCTCACACCGTTCCTCAATTACACCCCGTTGAACTTCTTCGGGATCATCTTTTGCATGATGGTGGGCACGGCTTCGCTGCCGCACATCCTGATGCGCTACTTCACCACCCCCTCGGTGCGTGAGGCACGCGTGTCGGTCGGCTGGTCGCTGTTTTTCATCTTCCTGCTCTACTTCTCGGCGCCGGCCTATGCGGCGTTCTCGAAGCTCGAGGTTTACACCAACATCATCGGCAGCAACGTCGCGAGCCTCAAGCCCTGGATCTTCCAGTGGGGTGAGCTCGGACTGATCCAGATCTGCGGCAGGAACGCTGCAAGTCTCGACGCGGCCATTGCTGCCTGCAAGGCGATCGCTAACCATCCGGGCGTCATCCGGTTCCAGGACTTCGGGATCAATACGGACGTGATCGTGCTCTCCACGCCGGAGATCGCGGGCCTTCCTTACGTGATCTCGGGCCTGGTCGCGGCCGGCGGCCTCGCGGCGGCGCTTTCCACCGCCGACGGCTTGCTGCTCGCCATCGCCAACGCGTTGAGCCACGACATCTACTACAAGATGCTCGCGCCCAACGCGCCGACCATCCGCCGGTTAACAGTCGCGCGGGTGCTCCTGTTCTTCGTTGCCGTGGCTGCGGCCTTTACCGCCTCCACAAGACCGTCGGACATCCTGGCCATGGTCGGCTGGGCGTTCTCGCTGGCCATGGCCGGCAACTTCCCGGCGCTGGTCTTGGGTATCTGGTGGAAGCGTGCAACGACCGCGGGCGCCATTGCCGGCATCATCGCCGGGTTTGGTATCTGCATCTTCTACCTCGTCACCACCCGCTACTTCCCCGGCATGGGCGTGAAGTACTTCGGCATGACCTCGTTGTTGAACGCAACGACGGGCCTGCCGGTTACCAACGTTGCTGCGGC
>JAYUHJ010000525.1:0-2848 GCA_043767065.1 Hyphomicrobiales bacterium
CCGATAACCGCGCACTCGGCCACATCCGGGTGCGCCGAGAGCACTTCCTCCATGCCGCCGGTCGAGAGCCGGTGCCCGGCGACATTGATGATGTCGTCGGTGCGGCTCATGATGAACAGATATCCGTCCGCGTCGCGATAGCCGGCGTCCGCGGTCTTGTAGTAACCGGGAAACTCGGCGAGGTAGCTTTCCTTGAAGCGCTCGTCCTGCTGCCACAGCGTCGGCAGGCACGAGGGCGGCAGCGGCAGCTTCACCACCACCGAGCCGATCTTGCCCGCCGGCACCGGCTTCACGTGGTCATCGACGATGTCGATCTTGTAGCCGGGCATCGGCACCGTGGCCGAGCCGTATTTCACCGGCAGCTGGCCGAGGCCGACAGGGTTGCCGGCGATGCACCAGCCGGTCTCGGTCTGCCACCAATGGTCGATCACAGGAACTTTCAAAATCCGCTCGGCCCATTGCACCGTGTCCGGGTCGGCGCGCTCGCCGGCCAGAAACAGCGTGCGGAATTTCGAAAGGTCGTGGCCGGCGACGAATTTGCCCTGCGGGTCCTCTTTCTTGATCGCGCGAAACGCGGTTGGCGCGGTGAACATCGCCGCCACGCCGTGCTCGGAAATCACGCGCCAGAACGCGCCCGGGTCCGGCGTGCCCACCGGCTTGCCCTCGTAGACGATCGAGGTGCAGCCGTGAAACAGCGGCGCATAGACGATGTAGCTGTGGCCGACGACCCAGCCGATGTCCGACGCGGCCCAAAAAGCTTCGCCCGGCGCGATGCCGTAGAAATTATCCATCGACCACTTGAGTGCCACCAGGTGCCCGCCGTGGTCGCGCACCACGCCCTTGGGAATGCCGGTGGTGCCGGAAGTGTAGAGGATATAAAGCGGGTCGGTGGCGGCGCACGGCACGCAGGCGGCGGATTTCTTGTCGCGGATCGCAGTGGCGCGGAGCGAAGCCCAGTCGTGATCGCGGCCGGCGACCATCGCGGCTTCCAGCTGCGGCCGCTGCAGCACGAACACCGCTTCCGGCTTCGACGTGGAAAGCCGGATCGCCTCGTCGAGCAGCGGCTTGTAGGCGACGGTACGGTTCGGCTCGATGCCGCACGACGCGGTCAGGATCAGTTTCGGCTTGGCGTCGTCGATGCGGGTCGCCAGCTCCTTCGAGGCGAAGCCGCCGAATACCACCGAATGAATCGCGCCGATGCGCGCGCAGGCCAGCATGCCGAAAATCGCCTCCGGCACCATCGGCATATAGAGAATGACGCGGTCGCCCTGCGTGATGCCGAAATCCTTCAGCACCGCGGCGAGCGCGCTCACTTCCGCGAGCAGCTCGTCGTAGCTGATCGCGCGCTTCTGCCCGCTCACCGGGCTGTCATAGACCAGCGCGCGCTGTGGCCCGCGCCCGGCCTTCACGTGCCGGTCGATGGCGTTCCAGCACGTATTGACCACGCCGCCGGTGAACCAGCGGCCATAGACGCCCGCGTTCCGGTCGAAGATTTTCTTTGGCCTCTCGATCCAGTCGATCGCCTCGGCGGCCTCGGCCCAGAAGCCCTCCGGATCGCGCTCGGCGCGCGCATAGACTTCGGCGTAGCGGCTCTTCGCTTGGCTGTTCATGCGCGGCATTGTCCGCGCCGGGCTGCGTATTGCAAGGGCGCATAAGGAGCACGTCATCCTGAGGTGCGAGGCGCTGCCGATCTCGGGTTTACCCGAGATCGGCCAATTTGATTACGCAAGTCGGCTATAGCCGACTTGCGTGCGCCGAGCCTCGAAGGATGGCGTGTGTGCCGTCACCCTTCGAGGCTCGCGCGCTACGCGCGCTCGCGCCTCAGGGTGACGGTGCTTTGCATTCCCCTTCGTTCCCGCGTAAGCGGATGCCCCGTTCGCTCCGAATATCCCCCGTGATCTCCGATCCGATCTTTTACGCCGTCGCCATCGTCTCGGTGATCCTGCTCGGGCTCGCCAAAGGTGGCTTCTATGGCCTCGGCGTCATGGCGACGCCGATCCTCGCGCTCGTCGTCTCGCCGCTGCAGGCCGCCGGCATCCTGTTGCCGATCCTGCTCGTCGGCGACGCGATCTCGGTCTGGGCCTACCGGAAGAGCTGGGATCCCTGGAACCTCAAGGTCGTTTTTCCCGGCTTGTTGATCGGCGTCGTCGTCGGCTGGTCGCTCGCGGCCTGGGTGCCCGAGGCCTACGTGCGCATCGTGATCGGCCTGATCGCGCTCGCCTTCGTGCTCAATTACTGGTTCGGCCGCGAAGTGCCCCCCGAATCCTACCGGCCTTCGGCGATCGGGGGCACGTTCTGGGGCGCGATTGCCGGCTTCACCAGCTTCGTCGCCCATGCCGGCGGGCCGCCCTATGCGATGCACATGCTGCCGCAAAAGCTGGACCGCGAGATTTTTGCCGGCACCACCACGATCCTGTTCGCGACGGTGAACGTGCTGAAGGTCTATCCTTATTTCGCGCTCGGCCAGCTCACGCCGGTCAATCTTTGGACTTCGGTCGTATTGTTCCCGCTCGCGGTGGTGACCACCTTCTTTGGCGTGTGGCTGGTGCGCCGCGTCTCGCAGGAGCAGTTCTACCGGGTGACGTATCTCATCATGTTCTTCGTCTCGTTCGAGTTGCTGCGCGGCGGGCTTGCGGCCATTCTGTGGAAATGATGAAGACGGCAAGTCTGCACAGAATCCTGTACGCGGCGATTGCCGCGGGGATCGTCGCCTGGGGCGGCGCTGCGCTCGCCTTCGACCTGCAGGGGCACCGGGGCTCGCGCGGGCTCGCGCCTGAGAACACGCTCGCGGCTTTCGCGCGTGCACTCTCGATCGGCGTCAGCACGCTCGAGCTCGATCTCGGCATGA
>JAYUHJ010000526.1:0-6717 GCA_043767065.1 Hyphomicrobiales bacterium
TGGCGCGCCCGAAGGGATTCGAACCCCTGACCTTTGCCTTCGGAGGGCAACGCTCTATCCAGCTGAGCTACGGGCGCTTCGGCCCTGACTTAAACGAAGCCCGCCCTCCCCGCAACGGACCGCTCAGACCAAGAGATAGCGCTCCTTGGCGAACGGGTCGGAGGCGAGCGCCGCGCTCGTTCCGTTCCAGACCACGTGGCCCTTTTCCAGGATCACGTGGCGATCGGCGAGGGCGATCAGTGCGTCCACGTTCTTGTCGATCACCAGGATCGAGAGCTTCTCGGCCTTGAGGCGCGCGAGGCATTTCCAGATCTCCGCGCGCACGCGCGGCGCCAACCCTTCGGTCGCTTCGTCGAGCACGAGGAGCTTGGGGTTGGTCATCAGTGCGCGGCCGATCGCGAGCATTTGCTGCTCGCCGCCGGAAAGCTCGCCGCCGTAGTTCTTTCGCCGCTCGGCGAGTTCGGGGAACATTTCCAGGATACGCGCCATTGTCCAATGCGCGCCGGAGCGCGTCGAGGCGGTGGCGACGAGGTTCTCCTCGACCGTCAGTGTCGGGAAAATCTGCCGGCCTTCCGGCACCAGGCCAAGACCGGCCTGGGCAATCCGGTAGGGCGCGACACCAAGCAACTCACGTCCATCGAAGGCGATGCTGCCGGTCTGCGCCGGCACCAGGCCGAAAATGGTCTTGATCGTGGTGGTCTTGCCCATGCCGTTGCGGCCCAGCAACGTCACCACCTCGCCGGCGCCGACTTCGAGCGAAACGCCGAACAGCACCTGGCTCGATCCGTAGGAAGTCTCAAGACCCTCGACGACCAGCATCAGGCCGCCTCCTCGCCGAGATAGGCGTTGCGCACCTCTGCATTGGCGCGGATTTCACCGGGCGTGCCGGCCGCGATTACGCGGCCATAGACCAGCACCGTGATGCGATCGGCGAGCGCAAAGACAGCGCGCATGTCGTGCTCGACCAGCAAGAACGTAAACCGGCCCTTGAGCGTGCGCAGCGTCTCGATCAGTTGCTCGCCCTCGCCGCGGCCGGTGCCAGCCATGGGCTCGTCGAGCAGCAAAAGTTTCGGCTGCAGCGCCAATGCGATTGCAAGCTCGAGCGAGCGCTTCTCGCCGTGTGAAAGGGTGCCGGCGGGCTGCCGGGCGCGAACCGAAAGGCCGACCTGTTCGAGCGCATCCTCGGCCGCTTCCTCGAGACGCCGCTCGCGCGCGGCCGGCCAGAGGAAGCGGAAGCTCGATCCCATTCGCGCTTGAACCGCGAGCGTCACATTCTCCTGCACCGAGAAGCCGGGGATGATCGAGGTGATCTGGAAGCTGCGGGCGATGCCGAGGCGCGCGCGACGGTGCGCAGGCGTGCGGGTAATATCCTTCGCTTCGAACCGGATATGTCCGGCATCGACCGGAACCAGCCCGGAAATCTCGTTCAACAGCGTCGTCTTGCCGGCGCCATTGGGACCGATGATGGCGTGCACTTCGCCGAGCTGAATCTCGAGCGACACGCCGTCGGTGACGCGGAGCCCGCCGAAATTCTTGCGCAAACTCTCAAGGCGGAGGATCGGCTCAGCCACGGCGCCCTCCCCCGAACAGGCCCATGAGTCCGCCTCGCGCGAACAGGACCACGAGCACCAGGAGCGGCCCGAAAATCACTTTCCAATGCTCGGTAAACCCCGAAAGCAGCTCCTCCAGAAGCAAGTAGACGAGGCTCCCGAGCACGGCGCCGTGCAGCGAGCCCATACCGCCCAGGATCACCATCACGATCAGCTCGCCGGAGCGCTGCCAGGACATATAGGCGGGGCTGACGAACGAATTCTGGTTGGCGAGCAGAAAGCCCGCGATCGCGCAGATGCAGCCCGAGATCACATAGGCCGTGAGGCGGAAAGCATGGATGTTGTAGCCCATGGTCTCCGTGCGCACCGGGTTCTCGCGCGCTGCGCGCAACACGCGGCCGAAGCGCGAGGCAACGACCCTGCGGCAGAAGAGATAGACGACGGCGAGCACGACGAGCACCGCGTAGTAGAAGCCACGCGGATCGGCGAGCAGCGGAAGACCGAGCACGGCCGAGCGCGCGGCCAGCCGCAATCCATCGTCGCCGCCGTATTGGGAAAGCGAGGTCGCGGTGTAATAGGCCATCTGGCCGAAGGCGAGCGTGATCATGATGAAATAGACGCCCCGCGTCCGCATGGCGATGGCGCCGGTGGCGAGCGCGAACAGCGCGGCGGCGGCAAGCGCCGCCGGCAGCACGACGGCGGCATCGGTGATGCCGTGCGCCGCCAATATTCCGACCGCATAGGCACCAAGGCCGAGAAAGGCCGCGTGGCCAAAGCTCACGAGCCCGCCATAACCCAAGATGAGATCGAGGCTGATCGCAGCGATGGCGAAGATCATCACGCGGGCGAATAGCCCGATCACATAGCGCTCGCCCGGAAGATAATGGGCAAGCAGCGGCACCAGGGCGAGCACGATAAGAAGCGCGAGCGGCAGCGTGATCGCGAGACGGTCCCGGGCGCTGGATTTGGGCTCGGTCATCAGCGCCCCTTGGCCGGAAACAGGCCTGCGGGCTTAAGCAGCAATACGAGCGCCATCAAGAGATAGATCAGCATGGACGCGACCGCCGGACCGACTTGGCGCGCGGCGGATGTGTCAAGAACCAGCCGGAACAGATCGGTCGCGAACGAGCGGCCGAGCGTATCGACGAGGCCGACCAAAAGCGCACCAAGGAAGGCGCCGCGGATCGAGCCAATGCCGCCGATCACGATCACGACGAAGGCAAGGATCAATACGCTGTCGCCCATGCCGGGCTCGACCGATAGAATTGGCGCCACCATGACGCCGGCGAAGCCCGCGAGCATGGCGCCGAAGCCGAACACGATTGTGAAGAGTCGTCTGATATCGACGCCGAGCGCCGCGACCATGGCCGCATTGGTGGCGCCGGCGCGGATGCGCATGCCAATGCGGGTCTTGGTCACCACGAACCACAGGCCGGCCGCGACTAAGAGCCCCGAGGCGATGATGCAGAGCCGCCAGACCGGATAATTCAGCCCATCCATCAACGGCACGGAGCCGGAAAAGAAATCCGGCATCGGCAAGTTGCGCGGCGCCGCGCCCCAGACGATCTTCACGCCTTCGTTCACGAACAGGATCACGCCGAAGGTGGCGAGCACCTGATCGAGATGATCGCGCTCGTAGAGATGCCGAAAGACAAGCGCTTCGACGAGCAGTCCGATAAGCAGCGCGGCGATGAGCGCGAGCACCAGCGCATAGCCGAAATTTCCGGTGAGGCCGTAGAAGGTGACGGCCAGATAGGCGCCCAGCATGTACTGCACGCCGTGGGCGAGATTGATGAAGTCCATCACGCCGAACACCAGCGTGAGCCCCGCGGCGATCAGGAACAGCAGCACGCCGAGCTGCAGTCCGTTCAGCGTCTGGACGATGAAGAGGGTGGTGGACATCAGGAACGCCGGTCAATCAAAACCCTCTCCCCGCAAGCGGGGAGAGGGTCATTCAAACGGACCGCGTCACTTGAGCGGACAATCCTTCGCGTAGGCGTCAGTGTAGTTGGTGAACACTTTGGCGACGGTCTCGGTCGCGTACTTGCCGTCGGCCCGCTTCACCGCCTTTACGACATAGACATCCTGGATCGGGAAGCCGTTGGTGTTGAGCTTGAACGGCGCCCCGCGGATCGAGGCGAAGCTCGCCTTCTTGAAAGCATCGCGCAGCACCGCCTTGTCCGCGATCTTGCCGCCCGCGACCTTGATCGCGGCGTCGATCAGGAGTGCCGCGTCATAGCCTTGCGCGGCGTAGAGCGCGGGCACCTTGCCGTAGTCCTTCTCGAAGTCGGCGACGAACTTCTTGCTTACCGGGTTGTCCATATTCGGCGCCCACTGTGCGCCGGCGAACAGGCCGACCGCCGCGTCCTGGGTCGCCGGTAGCGTGGTCTCATCGACGGTGAAGGCGGAGAGGAACGGGATTTTCCCGGCCAGGCCGGCCTGGGCATATTGCTTGACGAAGTTCACGCCCATGCCGCCCGGCTCGAAGGCGAACACCGCATCGGGCTTGAGGGAGGCGATCTTGGCGATCTCGGCGGCGAAGTCGAGCTGGTTCACCTGATTGAAGATTTCCTCGACGATCTCGCCTTTAAAATTGCGCTTGAAGCCGGCCATGGAATCCTTGCCGGCCTGATAGTTCGGCGCGATCAGCACGACCTTCTTGTAACCGGCGTCCTGGGCGTATTTGCCCATGGCCTCGTGGTTCTGGTCGTTCTGCCAGGCGGTGGAGAAGAACCAGGGCGAGCAGCCGGCGCCGGCGAGCGGCGATGGGCCGGCATTCGGGCTCACCAGGATCGTGTTCGCGTCGAACACGGGCTTAGCGATCGCCATCATCACGTTCGAGAAAATGACGCCGACCACGATGTCGACCTTGTCGCGCTCCAAGAGCGCCTGCACCTTCTGCACGCCGACGTCGGGCTTGAGTTCGTCGTCGACCACGATGACGTCGGCGGTCAGTCCGCCGAGCTTGCCGCCCAGATGCTTGATGCCGAGCTGAAAGCCGTCGCGGGCGTGCTGGCCGAGCACGGCGGCCGGGCCGGAGAGCGTCAGCATCACGCCGACTTTCACCGATTGCGCCTGCGCGCCCATGGCCGCGAGCGCGAACGCGCCCGCAATTCCTGCGGTTGTGAGAAACCTACGCATGATTATCCCTCTCCCTGGCGGGACTTTGCCCGCTCTATTTGACGCGCACGGACCGGCCGCGCGCGTACCTGGGCCATTGATAAAGCATTTCGCCGCCCGAGTCCTGACGCTAATGCCTTGTTTCGGAATGGATTTCAGAACCGGGCCAACTCGACCAGCCGTGCGGTGAGCGGGCTATCGGGCTTCGCCAATGGATCGAGCACGGTGAAATGACTGGTACCGGCGACCGCTTCGTAGCGGGTCGCGAGCCCCTTCTGCTTCCACGCATCGGCGATGATCCGGCTCTGGCGCAGAAACTCCGAGCTCTCGTCCGCCCCAACCCAGGCATCGAAGGCGCGGGCGCCAAGCGGAACAGGCCAAAAAATCGGCGAGGTGCGGCGCACCTCGGCGGCATCGAGCTTGAGTTCGGTATTCATGCTCGTCTGCAGAAGCGGCGACAGATCGAACAGACCCGAAATCGAAAGGCCGGTAGGCGTGAGATCAGCGGGCAGATCGGCGGCGCGCTTCTTCCAGTCGGTGCCGACCAGGCAGCCGGCCAGATGCCCGCCGGCGGAATGGCCGCAGGCGACGATCGGTCCGCCATGACGGCGGCCGAGAAAGGCCGCGGCTTCGCGTACCTGCTCGATGATCTCGCTGATCGTCACCTTCGGGCATAGATCGTAGCCAGTAGCTGCGAAAGCGAGCCCGCGGGCGTTGGCGCCGGCGGCCATGTGGCTGAAGCTCTCGCGCTCGAGTGCACGCCAATAGCCGCCATGTATAAAGAGCACGACCCGCGCGTTGCGCGCAGCGCTGGGCCAAAAGAGATCGACCTTCTGCCGATCGCTGTTGCCGTAAGCGAGGCAGAGTTCGCTGTTCTTGTGTGAGGCGCGGAAAGCGGCGGCATCGCGCTGCCAGCGCGCCAGGATCGCCGGATGCTCCGGCACCCGCGCACGATTGTTGTATTCGGCCTCGTAATCGATAGCCGTCATCCCCGCCCCCCGTTCTTGGCGGGAATGTCTGCGATCGGCGTAAAGGGAGCAAGAGACCCTCTCCCCGCTTCGGGAGAGGGTCCGATCCTCAGTTGGTGGCCGGACGCGTAACCTGCTTCCGCAGCGTGTCCTCGACTACGCGGTCGAACGAGTCTTTGGCCTGCGGCTGCTTGGCGCGCTCGGCTGCGATATGAGCGTCGCGTTGCTTGACCAGCTCCGACATGCGCTCCTCGAGCGCCTTGCGCGCCGCGGTCTGGGTCTCGATCAGCGCCTTACGCTCGGCCGGAGCCAGCGGCCGCAACGTTTCGGGGAGATCGGCCTCAGGCACGGAATCGAGCCGCGTGCGGCCGGCGAGCATGTCGCCGACCAGATCGCCGCCGCCAGTGACCAGCTCGCGCACGCCCGCCTTCTTGCTCATATAGCCCGCCATATCGGAGGCCGCGGGCGCGGGTGCCGCCACCGAGCGCTCCAGCTTGTCCTGCACCGCGCGCTGCTCGGCGCGTTTGCCGTAGGGAATGACCGTCTTGTTGAGCTCGATCTGCAGCCCGTGGATCTTGCGGTCATAGGGCGTCTCGATCACCACGACCGCACCGTCCTGCGGGATGTGCAGATACTCGCCGTTGGCGCGCTGAGCGATCTCGCGCCACACCCGCTCGGTGTCGCGCGCATCGCCGGCCTGCACGGCGTTGACGATGATGCCGCGCCGGTGCGCATCGGCGACCACCTCGGGGTATTTGCGGTCCTGCGCGTAGTCCATATGCGGCGGGGCGTCGCCGACCAGAAAGATGATCCGGCAGATATCGCGGCCCTTCGACCAATTGAGCTTGGTCACCGCCACGTCGAGCGCCTCGTTCACGCTCTCGGGCCAGTCGCCGCCGCCGCGGGCGCGGAAGGCGAGCAGCTCGCCATAGAGGCCCTGGATGTCGGCGGTGAGATCGAACTTCCTGGTCACGTATTCGTCGCCGATGTCGCGATAGGCGACGAGCGCCATGCGAACCTCGGCCTCGGGATTGGCATCGACGATCGAGGTCGCGATCGACCAGATCTTGCGCTTGGCG
>JAYUHJ010000527.1:0-2848 GCA_043767065.1 Hyphomicrobiales bacterium
TTTGGCCATGGGACTCTCCGTTCCGGTCTTTTCTGATGCGGCTGAATGACAAAAGGTTCAGGCGTATTTCGCCTGAACCTCCTGCGCCACGTTCTGCGGCACCTGCTCGTAGTGATCGAATTGCATGGTGAAGGTCGCGCGCCCCTGAGTCGCCGAGCGCAGGGTATTGACGTACCCAAACATGTTGGCGAGCGGCACCATCGCGTTCACCACCGCCGCGTTGCCGCGCGTGTCGGTGCCGATAATCTGCCCGCGTCGCGAATTGAGATCGCCGATGATGTCGCCCATCCAGTTCTCGGGCGTCACCGCCTCGACCTTCATGATCGGCTCCAGAAGAACCGGTCCGGCCTTCTGCAGCGCCTCGCGCAAAGCCGCGCGCGACGCGATCTCGAATGCCAGCGCCGACGAGTCGACGTCGTGGTACGCGCCGTCGGTCAGCGTCACCTTGAGATCGACGACCGGAAAGCCCGCCAGCACGCCCGCACCGAGCACGGACTCCAGGCCCTTTTCGACGCCGGGGACGAATTCCTTCGGCACCGTGCCGCCGACCACATCGTTCTCGAACTCGTAGCCCTTGCCCGCGCCATTCGGCTCGACCTCGATCCTGACGCGCGCGAACTGGCCCGAACCGCCGGTCTGCTTCTTGTGCGTATAATCGATCTCGACCTTGCGCGTGATCGTCTCGCGATAAGCAACCTGCGGCGCGCCGATATTCGCCTCGACCTTGTAGGTGCGCTTCAAAATATCGATCTTGATGTCGAGGTGCAGCTCGCCCATGCCCTTGAGGATGGTCTGGCCGGACTCGGGATCGGTCGAGACG
This sequence comes from Hyphomicrobiales bacterium, assembly GCA_043767065.1. Classification (GTDB taxonomy): domain Bacteria; phylum Pseudomonadota; class Alphaproteobacteria; order Rhizobiales; family Xanthobacteraceae; genus JAHFPN01. The sequence goes on from JAYUHJ010000527.1 coordinate 821, forward strand.
CGGAAGGACGGATCCTCGGTCGCGAGCTTGTGCAACGCGACGCCGAGCTTCTCCTGGTCGGCCTTGGTCTTCGGTTCAACCGCGATCTCGATGACCGGATCGGGAAATTCCATCTTTTCCAGGATGATCTGCTTCTGCGGGTCGCACAGCGTGTCGCCGGTGCGGACTTCCTTGAGGCCCGCCAGCGCGACGATATCGCCCGCAAAAGCTTCCTTGATGTCCTCGCGGTTGTTGGCGTGCATCAGCAGCATGCGGCCGACGCGCTCTTTCCGCTCGCGCGTCGAGTTCACCAGCTGCTGTCCCGATGAAAGCGTGCCGGAATAGACGCGGCAGAAGGTGATGGTGCCGACGAACGGATCGTCCATGATCTTGAACGCCAGGGCGGACGCCGGGTCGGTGTCGACCGGCTGGCGGGTGATTTCGTGACCGTCCCTCGTATCGGTGCCCTTGATCGCCTCGCGATCGGCGGGGCTCGGCAGGTAATCGACGACCGCATCGAGCAACGGCTGCACGCCCTTGTTCTTGAACGCGGAGCCGCACAGCACCGGGTGGAACTTGCGGCCCACCACCGCCTTGCGGATCAGCCGTTTGATCGTCGCTTCGTCGGGCTCGTGGCCGTCGAGGTACTTGGCCATCACCTCGTCGTCGAGGTCGGCGCACGCTTCGATCAGCTTGGTGCGGTACTCGGCCGCCTTCTCTTTCATGTCGGCCGGGATTTCTTCGTCGACGAAATTGGCGCCGAGCGCCTCGTCGTCCCACGCGATTGCTTTCATGCGAATGAGATCGATGACGCCCCGAAAGGTCGACTCGATGCCGAGTGGAAGTTGCAGGCAAACGGGCTTTGCGCCCACGCGATCCACCAGCTCGTCGACGCAGCGGAAGAAATCGGCGCCGATCTTGTCCATCTTGTTGGCGAATACGATGCGCGGCACGTCGTATTTGTCGGCCTGGCGCCATACGGTCTCGGTCTGCGGCTCGACGCCCTGGTTGCCGTCGAGCACGCACACGGCGCCGTCCAGCACGCGGAGCGAGCGCTCCACTTCGATCGTGAAATCGACGTGGCCGGGCGTATCGATGATATTCAGCCGCTTGTCGCGCCAAAAACAGGTGGTCGCGGCGGATGTGATGGTGATGCCGCGCTCTTGCTCCTGCTCCATCCAGTCCATGGTGGCCGCGCCATCATGGACTTCGCCGATTTTGTGGCTCTTACCGGTGTAATAGAGGACCCGCTCCGTAGTCGTGGTCTTCCCGGCATCGATGTGCGCCATGATGCCGAAATTGCGGTAGTCCTCGATTTTATGAATGCGCGACATTGCGGATTTCTCTCTCGGCCTCTCTCGTCACCAGCGGTAGTGCGAGAAGGCGCGATTGGCCTCCGCCATGCGGTGAGTATCTTCGCGCTTCTTGACGGCGTTGCCCTTGTTGTTGGACGCGTCGAGCAGTTCGCCCGACAGCCGGTCCACCATCGTCTTTTCGTTGCGCGCGCGCGCGGCTTCGATGATCCAACGGATGGCCAGCGTCTCGCGCCGCTCCGGCCGCACTTCCACCGGCACCTGATAGGTGGCGCCGCCGACGCGGCGCGAACGAACCTCGAGCGCCGGCTTCACGTTGTCGAGCGCGGATTGGAACACGTTGATCGGACTCTGCTTGACCTTGCCCTCGATCAGGTCGAACGCGCCATACACGATCGATTCGGCGACCGACTTCTTGCCGTGATGCATGATTGAATTCATGAATCGGTTCAGCGTCACGTTCCCGAATTTCGGGTCGGGCAGAACCTCGCGGCGTTCGGCGCGGTGGCGGCGTGACATGCATCAGCTCCGTACGATCACTTGGGCCGCTTGGCGCCGTACTTGGAACGGCGTTGCTTGCGGTCCTTGACGCCCTGGGTGTCGAGCACGCCACGCAGGATGTGGTAGCGCACGCCGGGCAGATCCTTCACGCGGCCGCCGCGGATCATGACGACCGAATGTTCCTGGAGATTGTGACCCTCGCCCGGGATGTAGCCGATCACCTCGTAGCCGTTCT
>JAYUHJ010000528.1:0-6700 GCA_043767065.1 Hyphomicrobiales bacterium
CCTTGGCCTCGCCCGGGAACGGATATTTGTTCTGCTTGAAGTGCGTGTAGTAGGCCAGACCGAACGTGTCCGGGCCGAGCCGGCCCAGCGCCTCGAACCTCGCCACAAGCTTGGCGTCGGTCTTGCCACCATCGTAGGGCATCAGCCACTTGTTCACGTCGCCGGCCCAGGGCTTGCCGGTGATGCTCTCCATGTTGGCGCGCGTCATGTCGGCCAGCGCCACTTGCATTTGTCCGGCGGTCGCTTCGCTGATCTCGTCGAGAAAGCGCGCGCCGATGCCGAGCGCCTTGGCGAACTCGAACACGCGCGCGATCTTGCTCTTGTCGAGCGCGCCGTCGATGAACGCCATGACGGTCAGAAATTTCACCGCATCCTCGGCGAACTTGGTGCCCTTGAGCAGGTCCGCGAGCGCCTGCGGCGTTACTTGGGGCAGTGCGCCGATATCGAGCGGCGGGTCCTGTCCGAAAATATATTGGTCGGCGGCGGCCAGCGCCCAAAGATCCGCGTCGCTCGCGGAACCGCCGGTCTCGGCCACCGCGCGCATGCCGCCGAGGATCGCTTTGATCTGCGGATCGGTCGCGGCAGGGATCAGCGGCCGGACCTGGTTAGGCGAACTCACTTTTGCCGCTCCATTCGCCGCGCGTGCTTCAGCGCCGCCACCAGCCGCTGCGGCGCGGCTGGTCGGAACCGGTCTCGGCCGGAGCTGCCGGTTCGGGTGCCGGTGCAAGCGGCGGCGGAGTCACCGAAGCAGGCGGTGCTCCCGCCTCATCGTAGCGGACGACCGGCGCCGGCTCCCGCACGGTCGAGCCGCGCCGCGATGGCGGCGTCTCGGCCACGGGTTCGGGGGTCGGGGGCGCAGGTATGGGGCGCTCGATCCGCTGAGGCTCAATCCGCGGAGGCTCTTGGCGCGGCGCACGAAATTCGGGTTGCGGCGTCGTATCCGGCATCCCTGAATGCGCCTCGCCCTCGTGCATGGGGGATTCGATCTGGCCTTCCGGCAACGGTCCGCCTTGTTCGAACCCGCCTTCGCGGTTGCGCCGGTTACGCCGGCCGCCACGGCGACCGCGCCGTCTGCGGCGGCGTCCGCCGCCCTCTGGGGAAGGGCCGCCTTCGCCGGGATGCTGCGGCGCCTCACCGGGGACACCCGGCGCTGCGTGCGGCGTGCGGTGCGCACCGACTTCCTCGGCTTCTTCTTGATCGGCGAATGTTGCGCTCTCTGCCGTAGGACCGGCAAACGAGCCGGCATCGAACGGTCGCGGCAAGCCATGCTCGGGACCTTGACCGCCGTGGCGACCACGCCGGCCGCGCCGCCGCCGACGGCGACCGCCGTTCTCGGCCTCAGGGTGATGCGTGTGCACGGGTTGAACGCCGGTCGGCGTCTCTTCCTCGGCCGCTTCCTCTGCTTCGGCCTCAGCCTCATCTTCGATTTCCGGCTCGGCTTCCGGCTCTTCTTCGGGCGCTGTGATCGTGTCCGGCTTGATGCCTGGTGCCGGAAGCACCGGCCCGCGCGCCGGTCCGCCGCGCTCGATCGCGTAGTATTGCTGGCCGGCAAGCGTCGCGTCGGCCGAGATCAGAATAGTGACGCCGAAGCGCGCTTCGATCTCGCGCAAATGCCCGCGCTTCTGGTTCAGCACATAGAGCGCGACATCGGAGCGCGTGCGCACGGTGAGATCGTTGCTGGCGCTTTTTACCAGCGTGTCCTCCAGCGTACGCAACAGCTGCAGCGCGACCGAGGAAACCGAGCGAAGCCGACCGGTACCGGCGCAATGCGGGCAGGTCTCGGTCGAGCTCTCCAGAACGCCGGTGCGGATGCGTTGGCGCGACATTTCCAGCAGGCCGAAGTGCGAAATATGACCGACCTGGATGCGCGCCCGGTCGTTCTTCAGCGCCTCTTTCATTTTGCGCTCGACCGAGCGGTTGTTCCGCTTCTCCTCCATGTCGATGAAGTCGATGACGATGAGGCCCGCGAGGTCGCGCAACCGTAATTGTCGCGCGATTTCGTCGGCGGCCTCCATATTAGTGCGCAGCGCCGTGTCCTCGATATGGTGCTCGCGCGTCGCGCGGCCCGAGTTCACGTCGATGGCGACCAGCGCCTCGGTCGGATTCATCACTACGTAACCGCCGGACTTGAGCTGCACCACGGGCGAGAACATGGCATCGAGCTGATGCTCGACTCCGTAGCGCACGAAGATCGGCTGCGTGTCCTTGAACGGCTTCACGTTCTTCGCATGGCTCGGCATGAGCATGCGCATAAAGTCCTTGGCTTCCTTGTGGGCTTCGTCGCCGGCGACCAGAACTTCGTCGATGTCCTTGTTGTAAAGGTCGCGGATGGCGCGCTTCACCAGCGAGCCTTCCTCGTAGACCAGGGCGGGCGCCGTCGATTTGAGCGTCAGCTCCCGCACGGTCTCCCACAGCCGCAGCAGATATTCGAAGTCGCGCTTGATTTCGGTCTTGGTACGCGAAGCGCCGGCAGTGCGCAGAATGATGCCCATGCCCTCCGGCACCTCGAGGTCTTCCACCACCGTTTTCAACCGCTTGCGGTCCGGGGCCGCGGTGATCTTGCGCGAGATGCCGCCGCCGCGCGCGGTGTTCGGCATCAGAACCGAATAGCGGCCGGCGAGCGAAAGGTACGTGGTGAGCGCCGCGCCCTTGGTGCCACGCTCCTCCTTGACGACCTGCACCAGCATGATCTGCCGGCGTTTGATCACGTCTTGAATCTTGTAGTGACGCTGGCGGCGATGCTGTTGGCGCTCGGGGATTTCTTCGAGCGCGTCGCCGCCGGCGCCGACGGATTCGACCGGATGTTCCTCGTGCGATTCGCCGCCGCCATTAGGCGCGACATGCCCGCTTTCCGCAGTTTCTGCGGAAGCGGGGTCGGCGGCTTCTGCCGCTGCAGTCGCTTCAGCGGCTTGCTCGCCCTCGGCGGCAGTCTCTTCCCGGGCGGGTTCACTTACGGTCTCTGCCGGCTCGGCGCGCTTCGGGCGATTGCGATCGCGCTCGTCGGCGGCGACTTCGGCCGCTTTGGCGGCTCGCGTCTCCTCGGCGATCAGCGCCTGCCGGTCGGCGACCGGGATCTGGTAATAGTCGGGATGAATTTCGTTGAAGGCGAGAAAGCCGTGGCGATTGCCGCCGTATTCGACGAACGCCGCCTGCAGCGAGGGCTCTACGCGCGTGACTTTGGCTAGATAGATATTGCCGCGCAGCGGCTTTCGGTTCTGCGACTCGAAGTCGAATTCTTCAACGCGGCTGCCGCGCACCACGACGACCCGGGTCTCCTCCGGGTGGGTGGCGTCGATGAGCATTTTGTTGGCCATAGGAATCTCTCGTGGCGGCGCGCAAGCGCGCCGCGAAAAGTCGCGGGCCGGAAATGGGTTCCGGGTTCGCGGATGATGGGTTGAAGAAGGTCGAGGTCCGCGCGCCCGTGAAAGCGGGATGCGCAGGCAAACGCGACGCTAGGCCGGGGAGCGAAACAACGTCCCGATCCGAATTCTGTTCTGCCCATGGCCTCGACCAGCGGCAGGCGGCGGAGGCCGCCCGGATCACGGTTGCTGCAGGTGGAGGGCCCGCGCATCACCAATGCCCATCGGCATAGCTCGCGTCGAGGGCCGCCCGGAGGATCGCACGATCGCGATTCCCTCCTGCGGTGCCGTGCAGGCCTTTTCTATGCCTGCATCGGCGGAATGGCAAGCAGCAGAGAAGGCAAGCCGCACAGCAAGTTAATGAATTATGGCCGCTACCACTCGCCGATGATGATACCGCGCCGCTTGTGCGTATCCACGCGTTTGGCGACGTCTTCGTTTGAGATGGTGATGCGCGAGCGCCGGTTGCGCGCCCATTCGAACAGCCGCTCCTCGTATTCGGCGCGCACAGACGCCAGGGCAGGGTCCGCGCCGCGGTCCACCAGCTCGCGCGGGTCGTTCTCTAGATCGAACAGCTGCGGCCGGAAGCCCTCGTAGAGCACGTATTTCCACTTGTTCGAGCGCATCATCCAGGCGCGCGCCTTGTCCGAAGGCACCTGCAGATCGAGGCCGGCACGGCGGAACGAATAGTCCAGCTCGCTCACCGCCGCATCGCGCCATTCTCCCGGCGCTCCGCGCAGCAGCGGCAGCAGCGACCGCCCCTCGAAAATATGATCGAGCGGCGGCCCGCCTGCGGCACCAACGAACGTGGGAGCGAGGTCGATCGACTCCACGAGCGCGTCGTTGTCGCTGCCGCGGGTCGCGTCGGCCGCCGGATCGGGATCGTAGACGACGAGCGGCGTGCGCACGCTCTCTTCGTGGAACAGCTCCTTCTCGCCGAGCCAGTGGTCGCCGAGATAGTCGCCGTGATCGCTGCACACGACGATCATGGTGTTCTCGAACAGCTTGCGCTCTTCGAGAAAACGCCAGAGTCGGCCGAGATGATCGTCGATCTGCCGGATCAGGCCCATATAGACTGGGATCACCGTGCGGCGCACGTCCTCGCGCGCGAAGCTCTGGCTCTCGTCGTGGCGCATGTAGGCGCCATAGACCGGATGCGGGTCACGCCGCTCGTCCTCGTTGCGGTTCGCGGCGAGCACGTCGTCGGCACCGTACATGGCGTGATAGGGCGCCGGCGCGATATAGGGCCAGTGCGGCTTGATATAAGAGAGATGCAGCAGCCAAGGCGTGTCACCGGCCTCGCGGATGAATTCCATCGCGCGGTTCGTCATGTAGGCGGTTTCTGAATGTTCCTCGGCGACGCGCGCGGGAAGATGTGCGTTGCGCAGATACCAGCCGCTGAGCAGTTCGTGGCCCAGACCATCGGCCGCGTTCGCCGCGCTGTGCCACGGGTTCTTGCCGTCATAGCCGTGGCGCTTCAGATAGAGATTATAGGCTAGGTCCGGATCGACGCTAACGTCCGGATGCAGACCGTCGTCGCGCTCATAGGGCTCGAAGCCGCACTCGCGCGCGAAGGTGCCCTCGAGCGACTGGCCCGGCACGCCGAGGCGCTTCAGTCCCGCCATGTCCGCGCCCATATGCGTCTTGCCGACCAGCGCCACGCGCATGCCGAGCGGCCGCAGATGATCGCCGAGCGTGGGCTCGCCGGCGCGCAACGGCACGAAGTTCCAGGTCGAGCCGTGCGAGCTCATTGAGCGGCCGGTGTAATAAGACATGCGCGATGGGCCGCAGACCGTGGCGCTCACATAGGCATGCGTGAAGCGCACGCCGCGCTTGGCCAGCGCGTCGATCGCCGGCGTTTGCAGCTTCGGGTGGCCGTAGCAGGACAGATAATCGGCCCGCAACTGGTCCGCCATTACGAACAGGATGTTTTTGACGGCGCCCATGCGGCTATCAGCGCTTCGGCTTAGCCGGAATGACCGGCACAAACAGATGAGAGTCGTGCCTCCCGCCGGTATGTATAGAGTGTCGGCCACGGTTCACACTGTCCTCGTGCCGGGCATAGACGAGCGGCTTGGGATATTTGTTCACGTCCGAGCCCTGCACGATGAGCCGCAGTGTTTCGCCGGCCTCGAAGCGGGTGCCCGAGGGCCAGATTTCGATCTCCAAGGGCACGATCTCGCTCGCTTTGATCTTCAGCTCGCGCTTGTGCGCGAGCACGGGCTGGAATTCGGTGGACTGCGCCTCGTCGAGTTCGCGGTGCGAGGCCCTAAGCCAGCCCAGCGCCACCGGCCCGTCCTCGAATTGGGCGTAATAGGGGAAGGGCACGAACTGGCCTTTCGCGTCGAACTTCCAGAGCGCGATGAAGACATCCATGTCGTCGCCGGCGTCGGTGGACATGAAAAGCTTCGCTTTCATGTGGCCGACCAACTCGGTCGGCTTGTCGAACGTAATGTCGAACTCAGCACGATGCACGCCGGGCCCGCTGCCGAGCGCCGAGTAGCTGACCGAGCTCTCGCCCGGCGCCAGCACGGGGTTCATCTTGCCGGTCGTAGCGTCAAGAAAGAGCTTGGTGTACTGCGTGCGCGCGACCGGCCACTCATTCTCCGCGCGCATGTCGCCGACGTAATATTTATCCCGCACTTCGACGCGCACCTTCGGCCAATCGCCGATTTCGGTCTTTAAGTCCTTGAGGAAATGATCGAAGAACGCACGCTGCTTCGCGACGTTCTCGGGCACGTAGTAATAGGCCCACTTCTTTCGGCCGTGGATCTCGAGCCATTTCTGCTTGGAGGAAATCTTCTTGAATCCCTCCATCGTGCCGCGCGAATGCAAGCCCTGATCCGACCAGCTCGCCACTACATAGGCCGGCACTTTGATATTGGCGAAGTCCGAGGCTTTCGAAGTCCAGAAGTCGTCGAACAACGGATGCGCTTTGGTCTCGGCCTCCAAGTCCTCGATCTCGGTGCGGCTCGCGCCCCAGCGCACCCAGATGTAAGGCCAGAACCAGGTCTCCGGGATGCCGCCGTGACGCGCGACCTCGCGATAGGTGTCGGTCCAGCCTTCCCAGGGATTGATCGCGGCCAGATGCGGCGGGTTCAGTTCCGCCACGCGCCACACCGAGGACGTCAGATACGACACACCCGAGAGCCCGACCTTGCCTGCGCTCCAGGGCTGCGTGCCCGCCCACTCGATGAGATCGTAGAAGGCTTCCGCCTCGTCGGGCGACAGGTACGTGGCGCGGCCTTTCGAATTCCAGGTGCCGGGAATGTCGGCATTGATGATCGCATAGCCGTTCGGCACCCAATAAAGAGGGTCCGGCGCTTCGAAGGCGGTGTAGT
>JAYUHJ010000529.1:0-2837 GCA_043767065.1 Hyphomicrobiales bacterium
TCGGGCCTGACCATGGCCGAATACTTCCGCGACCAGGAAGGCCAGGACGTGCTGTTCTTCATCGACAACATCTTCCGCTTCACCCAGGCCGGCTCGGAAGTGTCGGCGCTGCTCGGGCGTATCCCGTCGGCGGTGGGCTATCAGCCAACGCTGGCCACCGACATGGGCGCGCTGCAGGAGCGGATCACCTCGACCAACAAGGGTTCGATCACCTCGGTGCAGGCGATCTACGTGCCGGCGGACGATCTCACCGATCCGGCGCCGGCGACCTCGTTTGCCCACCTTGACGCCACCACCACACTCAACCGCGCGATCTCGGAGCTGGGCATCTACCCGGCGGTCGATCCGCTTGATTCCACATCACGGGTTCTCACCCCGGCGGTTGTCGGCCAGGAGCATTACGAGACCGCCCGCCGCGTTCAGGAAACCCTGCAGAAGTACAAGAGCCTCCAGGATATCATCGCCATTCTCGGCATGGACGAGCTGTCCGAAGAAGACAAAGTTACCGTCCAGCGCGCGCGCAAGCTACAGAAATTCCTCAGCCAGCCGTTCCACGTCGCCGAGGTGTTCACCGGCATCCCCGGCAAGTTCGTCCAGATCGAGGACACCGTGAAATCGTTCAAGGCGGTGGTCGACGGCGAATACGATCACCTCCCGGAGAACGCCTTCTACATGGTCGGCGGGATCGACGAGGCGGTCGAGAAGGCCAAGCGGCTGGCTGAAGAGGCTTGATGGACTTGTCAGGGGTATTTGGCTAACATGGCATCCATGGCAGTCGATACCCTAAGCATCGCCCGTGAGTTGAAGGCTGCGGAACTGCCTGCCGTTCAGGCGGAAGCGATTGCTGCTGCAATTGGCCGATCTGCTGGCGACAGCATGGAAAATGCGGCGTCGAAAGGCGATATCGCCATTCTCAAGTCAGATGTTTCGTTGGTGCGAAGTGAGCTGATGGCGATGGAATCGAGGATCGAAACCAAGATCGAGGCGATCCAATCGAAGCTCATCATGTGGTTTGTCAGCACACAGATTGCCTTCGTCGCCATCATTGCCGCCATTATCAAGTTATAGGACCGAAATGCCCCTCCACTTCGAGCTCGTCACCCCCGCCCGGCTAGTCCGCTCCGAGGAAGTCCATATGGTTGTCGTCCCCGGCGGCGAGGGCGATTTTGGTGTGCTGGAGGGCCATGCCCCGGTCATGTCCACCATCCGCGACGGCGCCTTGATGGTCTATAAGACCGAAGGCGCCAGCCCCGAGGAAATCCGTATCCAGGGCGGGTTCGCCGAAGTCGGCGACAAGGGGCTGACCGTGCTCGCCGAGCATGTCGAAGCCTGACAAGGCCCGCGCAGCACTCCCAGGATTAACCTCGTTTACGCTTCCGGCCCGGCGACCTGACTGCACGGTGCGCCGTGTAATTCCCGCACGCCCCCCTGGCTAACTCCCGGCGCGGCCCGCGGAAAGCCTTGCTTTTCCTGAAAGTTCTGCGGACTGAGCCGGCGTATCGCATTGGCTTGCCGCGCATTAGGAAGTTATCAAAGTTTCAACCCTAACATTCAACGAAGCAAACAGCAGCGAAGCCGCGGTATCGCCGGCCAGCGCAGGGGAATTTGGGTTAGATGAGCGCATTTGGGCGACGCACCGGGGCAGGCGGAATGGCGGCGGGAGCACGGCCGGCATTCGGCGTGGCACGTCCGATGAAGACCGGGGTCGAATCGGCCGCGCCTTCGCAGGCCGCAGGCACCAGCCGGGGCGGAGAGCAATTCCCGCCCCTGCCGGCTGAAGATCCAGTCAATCTGCAATTTGGCGGGAACGGCGACCAGGGCGATGCGATGACTCGCCTGTCCGACCGCGCGAATAATGTGGTTGAAGGTCTGCATCATGCTGAAGGCTTCGAGGCTTCGGTCCACAAAATCAAGGAGCAGGTGCTGCCGCGCCTGCTCGAACGGGTCGATCCAGAAGCCGCGGCCACGCTGACCAAGGACGAATTGTCCGAGGAATTCCGTCCGATCATCCTGGAAGTGCTGGCCGAGCTCAAGGTCACGCTCAACCGGCGCGAGCAATTTGCGCTGGAAAAGGTGCTGATCGACGAACTGCTCGGTTTCGGCCCGCTCGAGGAACTGCTCGGCGATCCGGACATCACCGATATCATGGTCAACGGCCCGGACCAGACCTACATCGAAAAGAAGGGCAAGCTGCAGCTCGCACCGATCCGGTTCCGCGATGAGCAGCATCTGTTCCAGATCGCCCAGCGGATCGTCAACATGGTTGGCCGCCGCGTCGATCAGACCACGCCGCTGGCCGACGCCCGCCTCAAGGACGGCAGCCGCGTCAACGTCATCGTTCCGCCGCTGAGTCTGCGCGGCACCGCTATCTCGATTCGTAAATTCTCCGAGAAGCCGATTACGCTCGATATGCTGCGCGATTTCGGCTCGATGTCGGACAAGATGTGCACCGCGCTGAAGATCGCCGGCGCCTGCCGTATGAATATCGTCATCTCGGGCGGTACCGGTTCCGGCAAGACGACCATGCTCAACGCCCTGTCGAAGATGATCGATCCGGGCGAGCGCGTGCTGACGATCGAGGACGCGGCCGAACTCCGCCTGCAACAGCCTCACTGGCTGCCACTGGAAACGCGTCCGCCGAACCTTGAAGGCCAAGGCGCCATCTCGATCGGCGATCTCGTCAGGAACGCCCTGCGCATGCGCCCCGACCGGATCATCCTGGGCGAAATCCGCGGCGCGGAGTGCTTCGATCTGCTCGCCGCGATGAATACCGGGCATGACGGCTCGATGTGCACACTCCATGCCAACTCGGCGCGCGAATGCCTTGGCCGAATGGA
>JAYUHJ010000530.1:0-6694 GCA_043767065.1 Hyphomicrobiales bacterium
TCCTTGGCGGCGACGGCAAGCTGGAGGAGCAGCGGCGGTCGTATCAGGCTACCCACATGCGTGGTCAGGATGCGCTCACCGCTGCTTTTCATTTTCCGACCTCTTACGGATTTGCACGCGACGGAAGCGACAGTAACGCCGCTATGCCGCCTTCCGGCCCCACAGCTCGCGCGAGGCGATGCGGGCACCTTCCGCGAGCGCCTCGAGTTTCGCCCACATGATCGACTCATGCACGCGTTTCACGTGCGGCGATTGCGCGAAGCCGCAATCGGTGCCGCCCATGACATTCTCGCGCCCGACCAGCTTGGCCAAGCGCACGAGCCGCTCGGCTACGAGTTCGGGATGCTCGACCACGTTGGTCGAGTGACTGATGACGCCAGGGACGAGAATGCGGCCTGCCGGCAGTTTTACGTTCTCCCACACGCGCCATTCGTGCTCGTGGCGCGGATTGCCCATCTCGATGCAATAGGCGCCGGCTTTCACCTTGAGTACGAGATCGACGATGTCCTTCAAGGCAATGTCGCTGGTATGCGGCGTGTTAAAGCTGCCCCAGCAGATGTGATAGCGGACTTTTTCTTCCGGAATCCCCTTCAGCGCCCGGTTGACCGCTTCGACGCGTAGTTCCGCCCATTTGCGGAAGCCCGCCAAATCCTCTCCCCCGAACGCGACATCGTACATGTAGGGCAGGAAGGCGTCGTCCACCTGCACATAAAGGCCCGCCTTCACGATTGCCGCATATTCCTCGTGCAGCGCGTCGGCGAGAGCGAACAGGAATTCCTCGTCGTTTTTATAATACTCGTTCTTGGAAAACGGCACCGCGCTCGCCGGCGCGACCACGGGCAGGAACCCTGCCGCCACATTGGCGCCCTTCAGCGCCGTTTTGAAAATATCGATGTCCTTTTGCACCGCCGCCTGCCCCTTGTAGCGCAAGGGCGCCACGCAAACGATGGTGCCGCGCTTGGGCAGCTTCTGGGTCGGGAAATATTCGGCGTAGAATTCGGGGAACTTCTTCTGGTCGCGCCCGGCCCCGCGCGGCGCCTGGGCGTCGCGCTCCTCGATGCCCTCGAGCCGGTCGTGCACGTAAAACGACCACGAGCGGAACTTGCCGAACTCGCCGTCGCTCACGATATCGATGCCGGCCTGTTCCTGGCGCTTGACGACCTCATCGACCTTCTTTTGCAGCAAGGCATCGAACGCCTTCATATCGACGGCGAGCCCTTTTTCGATCGCGCTGATATATTCGACCAGCTCCGGTGGCCGGACCAGGCTGCCGACGTGCGTCGTGAGAATGCGATCAGTGCTACGCGTCATGTTTCCGTCCTCCACGCTCGTCGAAAATTCGTTATACATCCAAACCGATCCGGCCGGGACGGACAAGTGAGGCGCAAGGACACAGCGAGAGGGCCAGTGCCCATGAAACGGCTGCCAGTACTGGAGGAGGACCGTCGTACTGTCGCCGACTGGTTCGAGCGATGGGGCGAATTGGTGGGCAACGTCGACTTCAAACGAGTGCGGGAAATTTTCGTCGAGGATGCGGTCGCCTTCGGCTCCAAGGTCGAGATGGTGACTTCGCGCGACGCGCTCGAGCAGGAGCAATGGCGTCCCATCTGGCCCACCATGGCGGATTACCGCTACGACCTCTCGACGCTAGAGGTGATCGTCTCGCCCGACCGGCTGATGGCCATGGGTGCGGCGATTTTCCGCTCCACCGGCTTCCATAAGGACGGCTCCCGCTTCGACCGGCCCGGGCGTGTCACCGCGGCGCTCATGCGCAGCGCAGTGGGCGTGCCGTGGTTCGCGACCCACACCCACGTTTCGCTCAAACCCGGAACGCCCTCGCCCTCTTACGCCAACCGCCCCGAGGCACTCTAGCCGCGAGCCGCGAAAGTGGGCCAACCTGTGCCGGAATTTTCTACGCGCGCAACGATTGCTCGGCGTCTCGGGCTCGGCCGGGCGTATTTTTGAACCGTGAATAGCCGAACGCCGCCTGCACCGCCGGCCGCGCGTTCACGCGCGCGAGCCATTCGATCGAGCGGGGCGCGTCATTCTCATTCCAGATTTCCGTGTAGAGCCGGGTCACGCCTTCGATCATCGGATAGGCGTTGATGTCGGCGAGCGAATAGTCCTTGCCGGCGAGCCAGAGGTCCTCGCCTAGCACTTGCTCCATCCGCTCGATGAACCAGCGGATTTTGCGCCGCGAGTCTTCCAGCGCGGCTTCGGAGAATCCCGGCCCCGCCGTGGTCTCCCATTTCTCGCGGATTTCCTTGAGCGGCACGTGCTTCATGCGTTCCGCGAACTCTGCCTTGCTCATGCTCTGCGCCAGCGGTCGGAAGCGCGTCTGCCAACCGAGCATGCTGACCGATTGCATGAGAATCTCGTCGATCCACTTGCTCCAGACCCGCATGCGGGCGCGCGCAACAGGATCGGCAGGACGCAGCGCAACTTCAGGAAATACGTCGTCGAGATATTCGTTGATGACGGAGGATTCCACGATCGTCTTGCCGTCGTGGATCAGCACCGGCACCTGCCCGTTCGGGTTGATCTTCAAGAAGGCCGGCTCGTGCTGCTCGAAGCGGAGGATATCGACATAGCGGCCGGTGAACGCGAGTCTCTTTTCCTCGAGGCAGATCAGGCACTTCATCGAGTTGGCGTAGGGCTCGTAATGATGGAGCTCAAGCATCGCCGGTCCCGTCAGCCCCGCGGCGAACCGCGCCGCGCGTCGGCGCAAAGGGGGTGGCGGAGGAAGCAGTCTGCTGCGAACCGATCTCACCGGTCAAATTCCCTGATAAGTGGCAAATTACAGGGAATTTCTTCAATCTGATCCCTGATCGCCGGATTTTTGAAGTCGATTACCTACTCGATTCAAAGGCTTGTCCGAAAATTCCCTAGACGAGTGAACAGGGAATTCGATTGAGGTGAACAGGGAATTCGATTGAGGTGAACTGGGAAGACTCATCTCGGAACAGGGGAAAAACTCTCTCTCCGCCTCAGAAGGGGGAACTCACTGGGCCTCGGTAGGCCGATATCGGTGGTAAGAATTCTTCTCTGGCTAGTTTTCATGGAGTCGCTTCCGACCTGACGGACGTCTCAGGAACTAAGCCGCGCGCAGCTTGTGCTTACCCTCGAACGCTGGCGCGACCTCATGCATGAAGCGGTCCATTTCTTCTTTGACTTGAGCGTGCGGTTTGAGTCCCACGTTGAAGTAGAGGATGACCTCCGAGAAGCCAGCGGCCTCCACTTTCTTCAATGTTTCGATGATGCGCGCCGGAGATCCGAGCAACACTGAATTCTCGGTCAAATCCTCCGGCTTCACCTTAAGCAGGCGTTCGACCATCCCGACAAAATAACGATAGGTCGGCGGCGCCAATTTTGGATCGCCGGGAAAGGCCGGGATCACACATTCCTTGTAATAACGGATCTGGCGTGCGCGCTGTGCGTCCTCCTGTGCTTTGTTGTCGGCGAAATGCGTAAAGTAGGAACACATCAATCGGCCTGGCGTGTTACCGAATCTAGTGCAGCTCTCATGATAGAGGTCCGCAACCTGCTTCAATCCACCGAAGCTCATGGCAGCAGCGAACGGCGCAACGATTAGGCCGCAACCGAGCCGCGCGGCGAGCTCGATCGAGGGCTTTGAAAAGGAAGCGACATAGGTCGGAATCGGATTCTGTACCGGCTTAGGTGTGATGCGCACATCTTCGAACGAGTAGTGCTTGCCGTGATACGAGATGCGGTCGGGTGCCTCCCAGAGCTTGCGTACCACTTCGAGCCCCTCCTCAAA
This sequence comes from Hyphomicrobiales bacterium, assembly GCA_043767065.1. Taxonomy (GTDB): domain Bacteria; phylum Pseudomonadota; class Alphaproteobacteria; order Rhizobiales; family Xanthobacteraceae; genus JAHFPN01. The sequence continues at coordinate 3,779 of JAYUHJ010000530.1, forward strand.
GATCCCCTGATTGTCCTCGAACGACACGTGGAAGGGCAAATATTCGCGCCGGTCGTAGCCGCGGCCAACGGCAAAATCGACCCGGCCATTACTCAGAAGATCGAGCGTCGCCCATTGCTCCGCTACACGAATCGGATGATGCAGCGGCAGGACGGTCACGGCCGGCGCAAGCCGGATGTGCTTAGTGCGCGCGGCGATGAAGGCGAGTACGAGATCTGGGCAGGAAAGCACGCCGAGTGAATTGAAATGGTGTTCGCCAATCCAAGCCGAATGCATGCCAAGCTCGTCGGCATAAAGCGCTTCCGTCGTGATATCGGCGACGAGCTGGTTCGCTGAGCGTGTGTTGTTCTCGTAGTGATTGTCGCTCAGAGTAAAATAGCCGAATTCCATTTTTCTTCCCCCTCACCGAACCGACTGATCGATATCCTCTCTATGGAAAATGCTCGGCATGCCAGTCTGCCTCTAAATCCGGATTAATCTTTCCATCGATTATGAAAACGCCTGGCGCGCCCTCGGCCACCCACTCTCGCACTGGATCAAGATCAGCAACAGTTCTCACGGTCGCCGCCCTGGCACCGTAACCGCGGGCAATGGCCGCGAAATCCGTTTCGGGAAACTGCACGATGTCGATTGAATAGCCCTTACGGCGGAAAAAGTGCACTTCGGCAGCATACGAACTGTCGTTGTATATGAGGATGCACATTCGCAGCTTGAAGCGTATCGCCGTCTCGAGATCCGCAATGGACATCAGGAACCCGCCGTCGCCCGCGCCGAGCACTGCGAGCTTACCGGGGTTCGCGACGGCTAGTCCGATCGCGGACGCCAGCCCAAGTCCAATGGATTGGAACGAATGGCTCAAACATGAGGCCCGCGCGTTGGGGACGCGGAGATAGCGCGGGACCCAGCCGCAGAAATGCCCGGAATCGGAGGCCACCACGCGATCCATCGGCAGAATTCCGTCCACCGCTTTGCTGAGCGTTCTGGGATCGATGAACTGTGCGGTCGATTCATCCGCGTGAGTGACATGATGGTTGTCCCCGGCCCGGATTTGTTCTCGCACGACGTTGCTGCGGCGGCCCGGGCGCGCACTTAAAACGCCTCGCCGATCGAGCTCTGCCAGTAGCGCCTCCGCCGTTGCGCGTGCATCGCCATGCACAGCATGCTGGACCGGCATCTGGTATCCAAGCTTCGGAACCTCGACATCGACCTGCGCGACGACTGCGCCCGGCGCGATCAGCTTGCCCTTCTTCGTCGTCCACTGTGTGAAGCTCGCGCCGAACCCGAGAACGAGGTCGCTCTCTGCGATCAGCTTGTCGGCAATCGGCGACGAGAAGCCGCCGCTGATACCGAGCGACCAAGGATTGTCGGCAAACATTCCATGGCCGCACACTGATGTTGCAAGAAGCGCTCCGATGCGATCGGCGAGCGCGATCAGCGATCCTTCGGCGTCCGACAGCACCGCACCGCGCCCGCCAAGAAGGAGCGGTCGTTTCGCTTGGAGGATCGTGTCGGCGAGCCTTCGCACCGCTTCCGGATCGGGATGCAAGCGGCCCGGATCGAGAGGGAGCGTGAGCGGCGGGCTGTTCGAGGTGAGTTGCGCGTCTTGCACGTCGGTCGGAAGGCTCAGAACGACGGTTCGCCGGTCGCGCAGCGCCTGAGTTACGGCGCGTAGCGTATCCGCGCGCGCCGTCTGCGGTGTGTAAATACGCTCGGATACGGCGCCGACGGATCGCACAAGCTCGGCTTGCTCGATGTAGAAATTCGACTTCACCGCGCCGGTGGCGACATCGCCCGCAAGCACCACAAGCGGCGTTCGGCTCTTCGCCGCCTCTGCGATTCCGGTAATGGCATTAGTCAGCCCGGGCCCTGAGTGCACGCTGACCAGCGTCAGCTCTCCGGTAGCCTTGGAATAGGCATCGGCCATGCTCGCCGCATTGCCTTCGTGCCGCGCTGAAATCAGCTCGACCCCGGCCTCCACGAGCGCGTGCGAAATCCTGAAATTCGCGGTGCCCAGCAATCCGAAGCAGCGGCGCGCGCCGAGCGCGGCGAGATCCTTCGCGATAACGGCGGCGACCGTTGGATTGCCCTTCATCCTCTTACCTTCTTCGAGTTTGTCGTTCACTTGATGAGCAGATTCGGCAGCCAGGTCGCGATCGCCGGGACCAGGAGAATGAGGGCTAGTAGCAGCAGGCTCATGATGACGTACGGCACGACCGCCTGGAAAATGTGGGCGAAGGTGACCTCGGGCGGGGCCACGCCGCGCATCGTCATCAGCAGAAGGCCATGGGGTGGCAACAGTAGTCCTAGCTGCATGCAAATCAGGAATAGCACGCCGAACCAGATCGGATCGATGCCGAGCCTCTGCACGATTGGCATGAAGATCGGAAGCGTAATGAGCATCATGCTCACCTGATCGACGAAGATGCCGAGGAACACCAAAATCAGCATCATCATCGCGACCACCCCCAGCAGCGACAGGCCCTGCCCGAGGATCGCCGAGACCAGCCCATCGGTTGCGCCGGAAAAGCTCAGGATCTGGGAGAACGTGGTCGCGCCAAGAATGATGAACAGGATCATCCCGGAAATCGCGACCGTGCCCTTTAGCGATTTCATCAGCGCTTCGATGCTGAGGGCGCGATAGAGCGCGGCAAGCGCCATGGTCGCGATGGCGCCGAGCGCAGCCGCTTCCGTAGGCGTGGCAAACCCCGCCGACATGGCGCCGACCACGACCGCAAAGATTGTGATCAGCGGAATGACGTAGAGCACCAGCATGCGCCAATGCTCCCAACCGGCCTTGGCTTCGATCGGGGTCTGCGGCGCAAGGGACGGCGAGAGCTTTGCGCGCACGACGATGTAGATGACGAACGCCACCGAAAGCATGAGCCCCGGCACGACGCCCCCGATGAGGAGCTTCGA
>JAYUHJ010000531.1:0-6663 GCA_043767065.1 Hyphomicrobiales bacterium
ATACCGCATCGGCGTCAGCATCACCGGGCCGCTGGTGAACAACACGCTGCTCTACAAGAAGATGCCCTACGACCCGTTCACCGACCTCGCGCCCGTGAGCTGGGCCGTATCGCAGCCTTGCGTGCTGGTCGCCGCGGCTAATTTCCCCGCTTCGAATTTGCAGGAGACGTTGGCGGCGCTGAAGGCGAAACCCGGCACCTACAATTACGCCTCGTTCGGCGCCGGCACGATCGCGCACTTATCCATGGAGCTCGTAGCGGCGAAGAGCGGCACCAAGATCGTGCAGGTGCCTTATCCTGGCTCGCCCCAGACCGTCACCGCGCTGCTCGCCGGCGAAGTGGCGCTGGGCTGCATGCCGCCGATTTCCGTGGTCCCCCACGTGCGCGCCGGCAAGCTCAAAGCCATCGGCGTCGCCAGCGCCAAGCGTTCGACAGTGTTCCCCGAGATTCCTACGCTCGCCGAACAAGGCCTTCCGGGCGTCGAGGCCAATGCCTGGATCGGCGTGGTCGCGCCCGGTAAGACGCCGCCCGCGCTTATCGCGAAAATCAACCGCGAAGTGGTGGCCGCATTGCGCGATCCGGCCGCGGTTGAAACGCTTGGCAAGGCAATGATGGAAGTCGTGGCCAGCACGCCCGCGGAGCTTGCCAAATACATGCAGGACGAGCTCGCCCGCTGGAAGCCGATCATCGAGGCGAACAAGATCACCGCCGAATAGGCGAGCGGCGAGATCGACTAAAAATCGGATCGAGAAAAGCTCAGGCGATGGCGGTCAGCGGCCGTCTTCGCGCGCGCCGTCGAGCAGGCGCCGGCATTCGGAAAGCTCCTGCAGGGTGGTGCGCAGGATGCGCGCCGCCTCGGCCGATTGCCGGGCACCCTCGGTGGCGGCGAATTCCTCGTCCTGAACCGGCCGCGGCGCATCGGCCGCATGCGAACGGCGGAACGGGATCGGCTCCATGTCTTCGTCGCGCATTTCCGGAGGCTCGGGCAGTTCCACGTCGCGCCGCATTTCATCGCCGGCATCGGTACGCGGCGCCAGCAGTGCGGGCAGGTAATCGAGCAATCCCGAAAGACCCGCGCGGTCGTCCTCGCGCGCGCCGATCTCCTCGCTGGGAATCCCTTCGGCATCGAGCCGTACATTGAGCTTTTCGACCGCCTGGCCGATCGCATAGACGTGGCGGACACCGCGGTCGCGCAGGATGCGCTGCACGCCGTGGATCGTGTAGCCTTCCTCGTAGAGCAGATGCCGGATGCCGCGCAGCAGCAGGACGTCTTCCGGCCGGTAATAGCGGCGACCGCCGCCGCGCTTCATCGGACGGATTTGCGCGAAACGCGTTTCCCAGAAGCGCAACACATGCTGAGGCAGGCCGAGGTCATGCGCGACCTCGCTGATGGTGCGGAAGGCGTCGGGGCCTTTCTCCACGTACCTGCCTCAAGACCCTCTCAACGTTTCTTGCCGTCGGTACGATCGTTGATCCGGCTTTTCAGGATGTTCGAGGGCTTGAACACCATGACACGGCGCGGCTCAATCGGAACTTCCTCCCCGGTCTTCGGGTTACGGCCGATCCGCCTGCCCTTCTGGCGCACGACGAACGAGCCGAACGACGAAAGCTTCACGTTTTCGCCGCGCGCGAGCGAATCACCGATCTCGCGCAGCACTAGTTCTACCAAAGAAGCTGATTCGGTGCGGGAAAGTCCAACCTTTTGATAGACGACTTCGCTCAGATCCGCCCGCGTGATGGTCCGCTCGGCCATTGCCGCCCCCTGTGCCCCGGTCAATGGATTTATCCTTCTGATATTCAAACGATATTCGCCGTTTGCGCCCCGGTCAATCCGCCTACCAGCGGATCAGGGCCGAGCCCCAGGTGAAGCCCCCGCCCATGGCTTCCAGCAGCACCAGGTGCCCCGGCTTGATGCGGCCGTCCTCGACCGCCTCCGCCAGCGCCAGCGGGATCGAGGCCGCCGAAGTGTTGGCGTGACGATCGACGGTGGTGACGACTTTTTGCGGTGCAATACCGAGCTTGCGTGCGCTGCCGTCAATAATGCGCTTGTTGGCCTGATGCGGCACGAACCAGTCGATGTCGCCGGCGCCATAGCCTGTGGCAGCGAATGCAGATTCGATGACGTCGGTGATGTTGCCGACCGCATGGCGAAAGACCTCCCGGCCCTCCATGCGCAAATGACCAACGGTCTGGGTCGAGGACGGCCCGCCATCGACATAGAGTTTGGAGCGGTGGCGGCCATCGGAACGCAAATGCGTCGTAAGCACGCCGCGATCCTCGCGCGTGCCGGGCTGGTCGATTACCTCCATGACCACCGCACCCGCCCCGTCGCCGAACAGGACGCAGGTGGAGCGGTCGGTCCAGTCGAGGATGCGCGAGAAGGTCTCGGCTCCGATCACCAGCGCGCAGCGGAAATCGCCGCTGCGCAGATACTTGTCGGCGGTCGCAACCGCGAACACAAAGCCCGAGCAAACCGCCTGCAGGTCGAAGGCTGCACCCTGGGTAATGCCGAGCTCCGCCTGGATCGTGACCGCGGTCGCCGGAAACGTCTGGTCCGGTGTCGAGGTGGCGAGCACGATGAGATCGACCGCATCGGCCGGCAAATTCGCCGCTTTCAGCGCTGCCCGCGCGGCCGCGATCGCGAGATCGGAGGTGACTTCGCCCTTGGCCGCGATGTGACGCTCCTTGATTCCGGTGCGCTGCACGATCCACTCGTCGCTGGTTTCGACGAGCTGGGAAAGCTCCTTGTTGGCCAACACCCGGGTGGGAAGATAGCTGCCGACGCCCCGCACCACCGAACGCTTTACGCTCACGATACGGCTCTCCCGGCGACCCGCTGCTCCGCACCCGCCGCGTGCCGGGCGATGCCGGCGGCGATCCGGTGCTGCAAGTCGTTGCGCACCACGTCGTAGCCGAGGTCCACGGCGGTCGCGAAGCCATGCGCGTCGGTGCTGCCGTGGCTCTTGACCACCACCCCGTTGAGTCCAAGAAACAACCCGCCGTTCAATTCGCGCGGGTCCATGCGGTCCCGCACCGTCTGCAACGACCTACGCGCGAGCAGATAGCCGATCCGCGCGCTCCAGGTCCGGCTGAAGGCGGCGCGCAGATATTCGCTCATCTGGCGTACGGTACCTTCGGCCGCTTTGAGGGCGATATTGCCGGCGAAACCTTCGGTCACGACCACGTCGACGGTCCCCTTGCCGATATCGTCGCCTTCGACGAAGCCGACATAGTCGAGATCGGGAAAATTGAACTCGCGCAGGAGGCGTCCGGCCTCGCGTACTTCCTCGACGCCCTTGACCTCCTCGACGCCGATATTGAGCAGGCCGACCGTCGGCCGGTCGAGTTCGAACAGCACCCGCGACATGGCCGCGCCCATGATTGCCATGCCCACCAGATTGTGTGCCTCGGCTCCGATCGAGGCGCCGAGATCGAGCACGATGCTCTCGCCGCGGATGGTCGGCCAGATTCCGCCGATCGCGGGACGATCGATGCCAGCCATGGTCCTGAGGCAAATCTTTGCCATCGCCATCAGCGCGCCGGTGTTTCCGGCCGACACCGCAACGTCGGCCTCGCGTTGGCGCACCGCGTCGATCGCCATCCACATCGACGACGTGCGGCGCGTCTGCCGCAGCGCCTGGCTCGGCTTGTCGTCCATGCGCACGACGACGTCGGTATGAACGATGCGCGCCGCTTCGCGCAGCTGCGCGTGGCGCTCGAGCTCGGACAGGATCGCCTTCTCGTCGCCGAACAACAGGAAGCGGGAATCCGGATGGCGCTCGAGCGCGATCGCCGCCCCGCCGACGACTACTGTCGGGCCGTGGTCGCCGCCCATGGCGTCGAGGGCAATTCGCACGTGGTTGGACATGCGCCGGCCTAGCCTTGTGAGCGGGGTTCAGGCATTTCCCGGCGGCCGCCGGAGCCGTTGGACCATAGCGTTTCGTAGCCCGGAGACAACAGAAGGAATATGCCCACGGGTCAAGCCTTACTGCGCCGCGGCTTGAGCTTCTTGAGTGCGGCGAAGGGTGATTCGCCCTTGTCTCTACTCTGCTTGGGCGGTTTGAACACGGCCCCGGGCTTGCGTGGATAAGGATCGATTGCGAGCGTCAGATACTCGGCGACCACCGCGGCAAGATCGATCGCCCCATCGATCAGCGGATCGGGCGGATTCTCAAGACCGACGTCGATCGTGCCGCCTGCCGGCCGGGCCGCGGAAGCCGGAGCGAAGCGGATATTGATCGGTTCGCTCACCTTGTTGTCGAACGGATCGAGACTGACGATGCAGGTCTGCCGCACTGCCGCTTCGAGCTTGCCTTCGACCTCGGCACCGCCGTGGCCGTCGGGCGAAACTTTGAGTTTTGCCACCAGCTCCGGCACCGCGAGCACGCCCGCCTGCCGGGCAAGCTCGGCGCGAACCTCCTTGTTCGGAGCGAGCGTCAGCTCGATCCCATCCGGCGACAGATGGGCAACGTCGATCGGATACGACCAGGAGAGCGAGTCCTTCATCATGCATCCTCCGGCCGGGGAAATGCGATCTCGCCACGCGCGATCGAAGCATCCGGCTGCGTCACGAGCATCGCCTGGAGACGGCGGACATAGCGCGCGAGCCGCTCAGCCGCCGCCGAAACCGGCTCCGGTTTGCCGAATACGTTGCGCGCGAGCGCGGCCGCGAGCGCGGCCTCTCCCGTCTCCTGCAGCGCCGCGTCATAGCTCTTGGCCCGGCCATAATAGGCTTCGGCGATGCCCCGCATCTGCCGCGGCACGGCGAGATCGCCGACGCCGAGCTCGCGCAGGTTCGCATCCATGTCGGAGAAGAAGCGCTCGCACAGTTCCTGACCGGCCGTGGATCGCTCGGCGCCTTCGCCCACGAGCCGCCGGACCACGAGATGTACATGCAACACGATCATATCGAAGCGCCCCGGCGTAGTGTCCGGCACGCCGTAAGCAGCATAGAAAGCCGGCGCGCGCGCCTGCGCCACGATCGCGCCATAGAGCTTCTCGATATTGGCATCGAGGGGATCGCGCCGCATGAGCCGCGTAAACATGGTTTCCGCCCTGGGCCCGCTCAAGGGCGGCCCGCATTGCAATCGGATGGGGGGCGGGTTACGTCAGGCCGACGGCCGTGACAAGGGGAAGTGCGAGCCTTGATTTCCATGCGTTTGCAAACGTTTTCCGGGTTCCTGCACGCAGCGCGCGGAGTTTTCGCGGCTGCCTTGCTCGCGTTGCTCGTGAGCGGCTGCTTCACCAACACCTACCAGCGCGGCTATGTTTTCGACGAGACCTCGCTCGAGCAGGTCCCGCTCGGATCCAGCCAAGACCAGGTGCTACTGGTGCTCGGCACGCCCTCCACGGTCGCGACCGTGAGCGGCGAGGCGTTCTATTACATCTCGCAGAAATCGCAGAAGACCGCCTTCCTGCAGGCGGAGGTCGTCGATCAGCGGGTGCTGGCGGTTTATTTCGACCCCGAACGGCGCGTGACGCGCATTGCCAATTACGGCCTGAAGGACGGCAAGGTGTTCGACTTCATCAGCCGCACGACGCCGACCGGCGGCGAGGAACTGAGCTTCCTCACCCAGATCTTCAAGGGCCTGAACTTCAACCCGTTCGGCGTCAGCCGCTGAAATCGTCCGCCTCGCCGGCCGCGGCTACTCGCCCTCGCATCAATGCGCGAGGATCGCGAGCAACAGCAGCGCCACGATGTTGGTGATCTTGATCATCGGGTTCACCGCCGGGCCGGCGGTGTCCTTGTAGGGATCGCCGACCGTATCGCCGGTGACGGCGGCCTTGTGGGCTTCCGAGCCCTTGCCGCCATAGTGGCCGTCCTCGATGAACTTCTTGGCGTTGTCCCAGGCGCCGCCGCCTGAGGTCATGGAGATCGCCACGAACAGTCCGTTCACGATCACGCCGAGCAACATCGCGCCTACCGCCGCGAACGCCTGGCTCTTGCCGGCGATGAAGTACACGGTGAAATAGACGAAGATCGGTGACAGCACCGGCAACAGCGACGGGATGATCATTTCCTTGATCGCCGCCTTGGTCAGCATGTCGACGGCGCGCCCGTAGTCGGGTTTTTCCTTGCCCTGCATGATGCCCGGCTTCTCGCGGAATTGCCGGCGCACTTCCTCGACGATCGCGGACGCCGCGCGGCCGACCGCCATCATTCCCATGGCGCCGAACAGGTACGGCAGCAGGCCGCCGAACAGCAGTCCCACCACCACGTACGGATTAGACAACGAGAAATCGAGCTGCACGCCTCGGAAGTACGGGAAGAGCTGCGGGTTTGAGATGAAGTACTGCAGATCCGACGTATAGGCCGCGAACAACACCAGCGCGCCGAGGCCCGCCGAGCCGATGGCGTAGCCCTTGGTGATCGCCTTGGTGGTGTTGCCGACCGCATCGAGCGCGTCGGTGGCCTTGCGCACTTCCTTCGGCAGCCCTGCCATCTCGGCGATGCCGCCCGCGTTATCGGTGACCGGTCCGAAAGCATCGAGCGCCACCACCATGCCGGCGAGCGCCAGCATCGTGGTCACCGCGATCGCGATGCCGAACAGTCCGGCCAGCACATGCGTGGTGATGATCCCGGCGATGATGACGATGGCCGGAAGCGCGGTCGATTCCATCGAAACCGCCAGGCCCTGGATGATGTTGGTGCCGTGGCCGGTGA